>JBDRKQ010000149.1:0-21151 GCA_043813895.1 Planctomycetota bacterium | reverse complement strand
TAGGAGTCCGCCAGATTCGTGAACAGCCCGCCTACGTCCTCGTCGTGCGCGGTGAAGACCTCGATGCTCGCCGAAGTGATAGTGCCGAAAGTCAACTCCGACGGGGTCTCGATCGCGGTTCCAATGGTCTTCTGGAGACCGTAGCCCGTTTCATTCTGCAGGGGTGAGCTGTCTCTGGCCGCCACGTAATATTGGAAGTAAGTGTTCTTCCCGAGTCCGCTGTCGATGTATACAGGGTCAACATCCCAAGAGCGATCGTGGGCGCCTACGAATCCATCAAACGCGAACTCGATGGGCGGAGTTCTGTCTTCGGCGTAGCCGGCCATCCGAATCTCTGTGGAACTGATCGGGTGGGGCTCCTCAGCCCATGCCAGATTCGCCGGCGGTTCGTCGTCGTAGAGCAGCAACGCCACGAAGCCCTGGGTATCGTCGCCCCTAAGAAGCTCGTCGCCGGTGAAGTCGCCGATGTAGTCCGCGTCGTATTCCTCCGCGGCGAATTCCGCGTCGTACGCGGCTCGGTCCACGAGCGCCATCACGAAATACGGTACGTCGAATGAGTCAATCGTGCCGTCCCCGTTCATGTCACCCTTTGCAGGCTGTGGCGGCTCGAAAGGCCAAACCATCACGGCGGCCTGATAAACCTCCACGTCGGGCACAAGGGGCTCCACCGGCGCCGCGGCCGTGCCGTTTTCTTGGGCCCAGGCAATGATCTTGATATCCGACGGTTGGGCCATGCTGTCACCGTCGAACGTGAACGTGTGTACGATCGTATCGCACTCGCCGGCAGCCAGTGTCACGACCGGCTCGTTTCCATGTGTGTTTGCCGCCTGTTTGAAATTGTTCCGCTGAGTGTTATGAGGCGCCGCAATCACGGGCCAATGGTCGAGCACCTGGACCATGTAGATACGCATGGTCTTACCCGTACCGCCAGCCTCGATACAGACATCGAGCGTGATTTCGTAGGTCGAGCCGCCAACTTGATTCCCAGAAAGTTCCAGGGTGACGTCGGTCGAGACGCTCTGTCTGCTCAGGAACTTGCTGGTATAGGTGGCGATCGGCCAGGCGTCCGCTAGACCATCTTGTAGATTAGTAGGGGCGTAATACACGTTATAAAAGCTATCTCTGGCGTTCCCCCATGTGGTGGCATACGGGTCACCAAAGTGGATTGAGATCGAAGTGAAAGTGTCGTGAAGAGTGGAATGGCTACCGCCTACGCCATAAGTATCGATCATTGTGCTGACCACGGAACTCGCGGTCGGGCACGTCCCTCACCACGTGCCGTTGAAGTATTCGCCGAGCACCACCCGGTCGGCCGCATAGGCGGTCAGCGGCAAGAACATCGTCAAAACCACACACCCGGCAGCAACCCAGCGTGCCGCGCATCTCGCATCTCGATACGATGTCATCTATCCGTCTCCTTGTTTCTTTTCCGCTTTGGGTAAATCGTGGCGATGATCGCCACCGGCTCTTCGAAACTCTCGTTATCAGAAGTTCTTGACGTCATCCTGCGTGCCATACAGCGCATCCTTGCCAGGCGAAATCAACAGGAATGTATCCATCCGGTGTGGTTTCGCCGTCGCGTTCGAAGGGTTGCTCGGGTCGTACGATGCCTCGTAAAGCTCATGGTCGAGAATGTAGTACTGAAAGCACTGTGAGCGGCTGCGGATCGTCGCCGGCTCGACCGGATTCGACCCGAAGTACTCCAATGTGTGGTCCTGACCCGCCCCGAAATCCCACTTGGGAAGCGAGCACATCGACGGACTCGTCAGCGTCCCCAGGCACTGACCGGTGAACAAGCCGTTGTCACGGAAGTTGTAGATGCCCGGGGCATCTGGTGGGTTGCCGTACGTAGCTAAGTTGGCGCGCTTCCGCGAAGCCTGTATTGCATTGGCCACATAGTACAGAATCGGATAACCGAAAGTGTCTACGAACACCGGTTCCTCCTGACCCTTAATCAGGGCCAGGTTGCCCAGATCACCAGCCCCTGGTAGATCCTCCGTCTTCACCAGCTTCAGCCCATCCGCGTAAGGCCCGACACGGTCGACATTCGGTTTACCGTCCGTGAAGTCGTACCAGGCGACCTGTTCAGCAGGGTCACCCGGGTTCTGGAGGGTCGCCGGGGCGTTACGCCGCGGCGCATAGCCTTTGCCGTCTTTGCCCATCAGATGACGCGCGATCCAGTGCGCCCCCGCGATGTCCTGGCTACCGGCCACGGCCGGATCCTCGCCCATGGCCGACGGAGGATAGCCGTTCGTCAGGCGCGCTGTTTCGTCACTCTCGTTGTCGTTGCGATACATCTCCGTGCCGTCGCCAATGGACTTCAGCGCTGCGCTGGTCTTGACCTTCTGCGCCTGCTCTCTGGCTTTAGAAAGGGCCGGCAACAAGATCGAGATAAGCAGCGAGATGATCGCCATCACGACCAGCAGCTCGATCAGCGTGAATCCCCTGTGGTTTCCCCCAGTGTCAACCACCCGCCTTGCCCAGCTTCTTGGTCTTGCCATCAGTCTTGCCCTCGTATCCCGCGCATCTCGACCACAGTTCTTCCAGAGAAGATACCCGGGGCAGTCCCCAGCCATCCTACCACAGATTGGCGGATAGACGCAAGAAAAACCACAATTTTCGGAGTATTGTGGGGTTCCCTTTCGATGCGTGGGCGCTCGCACCGCTTCATACGCCATTCAGACGGCTATCGGGGCTCCGGAGAACGGCGAAATCGGACACCCCGCCGCTGCGAGCAAGGACGGCGCCAACATGGGTGGTGCGCGCACCGGGGAAGAGTGACGCAGGACTGACGCAAATACCCCCGACAGCACGTCTGCGGCTGAAGAGCGCAAAAAGCAACCCCCTGGAAAGCCAGGGGGTTACATCGAACGAGGCTGACGGGACTCGAACCCGCAACCTCCGGCGTGACAGGCCGGCGCTCTAAACCAATTGAGCTACAGCCCCGACTAATCGGGCGCGACCCTGAGAGAGGCCCACAAGGTCGCCGGAATCCCGCAATCTACCGCGCACTGCCGACTGTGTCAAGCCGCCTGTGGGCGACCGGAGAAGGAGTTGGCCCATGACAGCATCGGCGGTGGTGAGCGACCTATCGGCACCTCAGCCGCGGAGCTGAAACGCTCGCCGATCGTGTCACGCATCCCAACTGGCTCTCAGATACTGCACCCGAACAGCGAACCGACGCCCGACCTGAGGTCCGGTGCATTCATGCCGAACATACCGGGCAGCAGGAAGACGAGGTTCAGCACCAATTGGGCAAGGTCAAAGGTGAAGTTGATAAACGGACAGAAAAGGGCGTCCATGTTCGCGGCTCCTTTGGGCTTTCGACAAACCGGTCAGCCGCCGTGGAGGTTGTACGTCAGCGCCTTGGCGACATCCAGGAGAATCGAATCGCCCTTGCGGCACAGAGCAGCCCCGGCGGCCACACCGATCCAGCCGATGAGGTTCGTCGTATAGATTGTCATCGGATGGAGCCACTGCCATCCCGCAATCAGTTCCCCGCGGTCAGTGAGTATTCCGTGTTGAGCCAGCACGATGTGCTTCGAAGCGATGACCAGGCAGGCCAGCACCACGACCAGAAGCGTGACGATCCAGCCGATCTGCCCAGAGACCCGGTGCATAACGGCGAACAGAACCCACGTGAGGACGAAGCAGCCAAACGCGTTCAGCAGACCGTTGATGGTCAGCCTGGGTGCATAGTACGTCAGCAGGCCTTGGACAGCGGCGAAGACCAACGCCACGAGCAGCGTCGTCAAGAAGCCTCCGAGCAGCCCTCGCGTAGGCGTCCAATCCTCGTACCCGTCGACTTCTTCGGCGTCCTGATTGTGAACCTCGTCTACCATCTGGATGAAGGCTACCGCACCGGCGCCAGCGGGCCACTATAACCACGGGCACTTCTCATACAGGCGCCACGCGTCACGGGCGTTACCCGCGGACGAGGCGACTGAACGGGACACCGGCGGAGACGGACCGACCGTCGCCGGTCCGCGAGAGGTCCGGATAACCGTCCACATGGGTGCGATCGAGGAGATTCGCGGAGCCGCCGGCTTCACGGTTAAGGGAGGCAGACATGTCGGCGCCGCCGCTCAGGGGAGTAGCATCCGCGCCCATCTCCGCCCTGAGGGTAAGGGCTTCGTCGATCGCTCGGGGCGGGTAGAACATGGCGGCAAACAGCGTGAACGCACAGTACCGGCACGCCGAGCGGCAATCGCGCCCGGGCTCACGCCGTTCATCATACGAGCACGCCCATGCCCCCCACAACCCGAAGGCGGCCGCTCAGCGGGGCACTGCCGCGATTGAACAAACCGCGAACTGGAGCTAGACTGCCTGCATGATGAAGAACACGATATCCGCAAAACTCGACGCCACCGGTCTTCGCTTCGCCATTGTCACCAGTCGGTTCAACGAGTTCATCTGCTCGCGCCTTCTCGAAGGGGCGTGCGACGCGCTCGTTCGGCACGGCGCAGCGGAGTCGGACATCTCGGTCGTTTGGGCGCCCGGCTCGTGGGAGTTGCCCCTGGTCTGCAAGGCGATGGCCGAAAGCGGCAGGCACGACGCCGTGATCGCCCTGGGTTGTGTCATTCGGGGGCAGACGCCGCATCACGAGTACATCGCCAGTGAGGCGACGAAGGGGCTGGCCCAGGTCTCGTTGGAGTCCGGTGTCCCCATCGGCTTCGGCCTGTTAACAACCGACACAATCGAGCAGGCCGTCGAGCGGGCAGGCACCAAGGCCGGCAACAAAGGCGCCGACGCGGCGCTTAGCGCCGTGGAAATGGCCAATCTTCTGCGGACGATCGGGGGCAAGGCCAAACGTCGCAAGTGAGCATCCCGCCGTCCGCGGGCTTTCCCATCAGGTGAGATCCATCATGGTCGATCGACGTGCCGCGCGCATCCTCGCCATGCAGGCATTGTGTCAATTCGAGGTATTGCACGAGGACTTCGCGGCGCAACTCGATGAGTTCCTGGCCGAGGATGCGCCGCCACAGGAGAGTCGAACTTACGCACGTGGGCTGGTGGAGGAGGCCCGGCGGCGTCTTGTCGAGCTGGATCGGCACATCTCGGAAGTCGCCGAACACTGGGACATCAAGCGAATGCCTTCGGTGGATCGGAACGTCCTGCGCGTGGCAGTGTGTGAGTTGCTCTACAGGCCGGAGGTCCCGCCTGTGGTTGTGATCAACGAGGCCGTGGAGATCGGAAAGGCGTTCAGCACCGGCGAGTCGGGCGCGTTTATCAACGGCGTGCTCGACGCGATTGAAAAGCTCCGCAAGCAAGACGGCGGGAAGCAGCCCGAGAAGAGCGGGGTCGGCAATGGGACTGTTTAGTCGATTCAAGAAAGCCCTGGGCAAGACCCGCGACAAGGTCGTCGGGAGCTTCAAGTCCATCCTGCCGATCGGCCGGAAGATAGACGAGGACATGCTCCAGGATGTCCGCGACACGATGCTCCAGGACGACTTCGGGCCGGCAACCGCGGAGAGTCTCGTCGAGGCGGTTCGCCAGGCGTGGAAGGCCGGCAAGATCAAGGAGTCGCAGGACATCATCGGCTATCTCAAAGAGCACATCGTTGCGAAGTGGCCGCCGGCTGATCGGGAGCTTGCCGTGGCGGAATCAGGCCCGACCGTCGTCTTGGTCGCGGGGATCAACGGCAGCGGCAAGACCACAAGCGTCGCGAAGCTGGCTAACCATCTCAAGCAGCAGGGCAAGAAGGTCGTCCTCGCGGCGTGCGACACGTACCGGGCGGCGGCGGTACTCCAGTTGACGGAATGGTCGCAGCGTTGCGGCGTGGACATCGTCAAGCACGAGCAGGACGCCGACCCCGGAGCCGTAGCCTACGACGCTTGCGAGGCGGCGGTCGCACGAAAGGCTGACATCCTGCTCGTCGATACGGCCGGGCGACTGCACACTCAGGACAACCTGATGCGTGAGTTGAACAAGATCCAGCGCGTCGTGGAGAAGAAGATCCCCGGCGCCCCGCACGAGGTGCTGCTGGTCCTCGACGCCACGATCGGCCAAAACGCGGTGAACCAGGCGCGCAGCTTCAGCGATCATGTCAACGTCAGCGGGATCATCCTGGCAAAGCTCGACGGCAGCGCGAAAGGCGGGATCGTCATCGGTATCCGCGACCAGCTAAACGTGCCGGTCAAGTTCGTCGGCCTCGGAGAGCAGATCGGCGACATCGAGCCGTTCGACCCGGAGGCGTTCGTCGAAGCCCTCTTCGCCGAGTAACAGCTAAACGCTACCGGCTAACGGCTGACCACAAGAAGCTGATGGCTGAAAGCTGGAAGCCAACCGCTTTCCCCTAACTCCCCCGAATCATCTTCCTGGCAACCATTTGTTCCAGGAGTCCGTCGAATATCTTGAGGACGGATTCATGAGTGTCGCTGTCGAAACGGCATTGGGAAAGCCTGTCGATCACGATCTCCCGGGCCTCTTGGACGCAGCGTTGCACGGGCTGGCTGGCCTTGTCGGTCTCAGTGATGTTCTTGTTCGGTGGGCGGAGATCGCGTCGGGCGATGCGTCGGAGGATCCTCTCCACATCTTCGTACGGCGCGTCTGGAAGGTACGCGGGGATGTCATCGATGGAGCATCGCACGAGGGCGGACTGGCCATAGGACCATGTGAGGTACAGGGCCTCCGGCTCATCGACGTCCCTCAGAACTTGGAACCTCGGCAGGCCCGCGGCGGTCTTGAACTGGCCGTCCCTGATACGCGACCAGAGCGATTTGACGTTCGCGGTATTCGGCTTGATCCATTTGAGCGTCAATGGCACGTCACCGTCCTCGCTGCCTCGATATCGCAACCCGTGTTCGGCTGCGGCGTTGCCCCTCGGCGTCGAGTCTCCCCCGGTTCCGGATCGATGAAACCGCCCCAAAAAAAGACCGACCGTGTTAGTCACATCGGCACCAAACGGCGGCTGGTTGAGTGAGGTAACATCCCCGTGGAGGCCGTTCTCGCCCTGCCAACGCCCTGCGACCCGGATCAGGAGTTCCCGGCCGGGTTCCCTGCGTTGCCGACAAGGGGATTCTCGGGCCAAACCAGGACACGCCGGCCTGCCGCCCGGGGTGCATGAGAAAGAACCGTCCGGCGGGAGATAGCCTTGCATGGAATGACATTCGGTGTCGCAGCCCGCCGAATCTGCCATGAACCCGCCGGAACGGACCAGGGATGCAGCTCCTTGACAGGTTGGAGGCCATCGCTTCTACTACGGGGTTCCTTGCGCGGCGAAGGATTTCCAGGCATCGGCGGGCTGGCATGGCGGATCTGAACGAGCTGCGAGGCGAGATCAATTCGCTCGATGAGCAGATCGTCCGGCTCCTCAACCAGCGTGCTGCCGCCGCCGTTGAGATCGGGAAGCTGAAACAGACGCACGGCTCTGCGGTCTTTGCCCCGGATCGGGAGCACGAGATTCTCAAGCGGATCACGGACTGCTCCGCCGGCCCTTTGTCGAAGGCGTCGCTGCTCGCGATTTACCGCGAACTGATGTCCGCGTCCTTTGCGTTGGAACGGCCTCCCCGGGTCGGATACCTCGGCCCGAACGGCTCCTTCTCGCATGAGGCGGCCATCGCGAAATTCGGGACTTCCGTGGAGTACGAGCCGCTGGCGGATGTCCGCGGCGTGTTCGACGAAATGACTCGGGGACACCTGGACTACGGCATCGTCCCCATCGAAAACAAGACAGGCGGCTCCGTGTTGGATGCGCTCGATGCCTTCATTGACCACGACGTGACGATCTGCAACGAGGTTCACCTGGCGATCCACCACAACCTACTTGCCAACTGCCGCCTGGAGGAGATCGAGACCGTCTACTCGAAGCCCGAGGTGTTCACGCAGTGCCGGCGTTGGCTCGCGGAGACCGGCTTCGGCGAGAGAATCCAGACAGCGCCCAGCACCAGCCGGGCAGCGGAGATGGCAGCGGCATCACATCGCGGCGCTGCCATCGGCGGTGCGCTCGCCGCAAAGTTGTACGAGTTGCAGGTAATGTTCGCGAACATCGAGGACGACCCGCAGAACACGACGCGCTTCGTCGTCCTCGGAGGCGACTCGGCAAGGCCGACCGGCAGTGATCGGACCTCCGTCATGTTCGCGACCGCCCACCGCGCTGGCGCGCTGGTGGAGGTGTTGCTGGTGTTTCAGCGGGCCGGCGTCAACATGACGATGATTACATCCCGCCCCAGCGGAAAGGCGGATGCCGAATACCATTTTTTCGTGGACATGGACGGCCACGCTGATGAGGAGCCGATGAAAAAGGCCCTGGCAGAGGCCCGAGAACTCTGCCGTCCTCTGCGGGTGCTCGGTTCGTACCCAAAAGCCACAGAGGTGATCGCGGCATGAGCGGGTCGATCATGCATCGGTCCTTGAAATGGGTGGAAGAGCGGGCACCGGCTCGTCAGATAGCCGAAGATGCAGGAGCCAACAAGATGCGACGACCATTCGTAGCCGGCAACTGGAAGATGAACCTGGACTTGGCGTCCGCGCGTGCATTGGTGGCCGGCCTCCGGGGGAAGATCGCCGCCTCCGCGCCGCTGGACATCGCGATCTGCCCGCCGGCGGTCTATCTGATGCCGATGATCGAGGCTGCGGCCGGTTCACCGATCGCCGTCGGCGCGCAGAACTGCTGGCACGAACCCAAGGGCGCTTTTACCGGCGAGGTTTCGGTTGGCATGCTGATGGACGTGGGCTGTCGTTTCGTCATCCTCGGCCACAGTGAACGCCGGCACACGATCGGCCCCGAGGATGCCGAGGGCCGCGTGCAGGGGGAAACGGACGCAATGGTCGCGGCGAAGGCCCAGGCCGTCATCAGCGGCGGGCTGGTCCCGATCGTCTGCGTCGGCGAGACGCTCGAAGAGCGTGACGGCGGCCAGACCGAATCTATCCTTCAGACACAGATCACGGGCAGCTTGGCGGGTCTTGACATTAACTCGTCCGACGCCATCGTCATCGCGTACGAGCCCGTGTGGGCGATCGGCACGGGACGAACCGCGACGCCACAGCAGGCGCAGGACGCACACAAGTTCATTCGCGGCCTGCTCACCGAGCGATTCGGGGCCGCGCTTGCAGACGGCATTCGCATTCAATACGGCGGTAGCGTAAAGTCAGGCAACGCCGAGGAACTGATGAGTTGCCCGGACGTTGACGGCGGCTTGGTCGGCGGGGCGAGTCTCGACGCGGCCGATTTCGCCGGCATCATCAGGGGTTGCATCCGAGCCAAGGGGCTAAGCTAGAGGTTTTGACACAATGATACTCGCGACTTTTTGGACGTCTGTTTTGAGCATCGCCTTGATCGCGGTCTCAGTCCTTCTGATCGGGCTGGTTCTGCTCCAGAAGAACCGCGGCTCGGGCCTGTCCGGCGCCTTCGGCGGCGTCGGCGGACACTCCGCGTTCGGAACCAAGACCGGAGATATGCTCACCTGGGTTACCGTGGGCCTTGCTTCGCTGTTCCTTCTGCTGAACGTCGCGGCGAACTTCGTCTTCGAACCGGAGGCAACGCCGGGAACGCAGGCCGTCGCTCCGACGCCGGCGCCCGGCGGCGTGCCTGCCAGCGATGCCCCGGCGAGTGATGCCCCGACCGATGCGGAGAAGGCTGCCGCTGAGATTCCGGCGACACCGGCCCCGAAGCCAATCCCGGCGACGCCGAAGCCTGCAACCCAGAAGCCTGCGGCTCCGACGGAATCCGAGACCGACCCACAACAGTAGTGCGACGGAGCGGCTGATGATCCTGAGCATGACCGGATTCGGCGAGGCCGACGGGCTCGCGGACGGCGTCCACTATCGCGTCGAACTCCGCAGCTTCAACAACCGGTACTTCAAGTCCTCGATCAAGCTGCCCGAGGTCTTGCAGCCGGCCGAAGTGGAGATCGAGAAGCTGCTGCGTTCGAGGTTGGGACGGGGAAGCGTATCCTACAGCCTGCGGATGAAGGACGAGAACCCGTCCGCGGCTCACGAGATCAACATCGCGGTTCTTACGCGTTACGTCAGGCAGTTGCGCGAGGCCGCCGGAGACACAGCCGGGCTCACCATCGACCTGGCCAACCTGATCGATATCCCCGGCGTCGCACAGCCCCCGGCGTACGATGCGGAGTTGCTCTCATCACGTTTCACCGTCGTGGAGCGACTGACGAACGAGGCGATCGACAGGCTGATCGAGATGCGCCGGGCGGAGGGCGCCGCGCTGCTGAGGGATTTGCAGAAACATTGCGACGTCATTCGGACTCGCCTGGCGGACATCCGGCAGCGAAGCCCGCTTGTCGTCAAGGAGTACCAGAAGAAATACCACGCGCGAGTGCAGCAGTTGATCGAAGGCAGCAAGATCGAGATAGACCACGACAGCGTTGTCCGCGAGCTGGCCATCTTCGCCGAGCGGTGCGACATCAACGAGGAGGTCTCGCGGATCGACAGCCACCTGGACCAGTTCGCCGAGTTATGCGACGCCCCGGAGGAGAGCGGTCGGAAGCTGGACTTCCTCGCCCAGGAGATGCTCCGAGAGGCCAACACGATCGGCAGCAAGGCGAACGACGCCGAGATCTCGCGGCACGTCGTGGAAACGAAGGCCGCCATCGACCGTATCAAAGAGCAGGTTCAGAACGTGGAGTAATCGAGTTCAGCCACAGTCCGTTCTCCGGGCAGACCAAAGCTCCGGCTCTGCTCCAACAGGGCGGAGCTTTGTCGTACCGGCCTGTGCTGCCCGCTGATTCGATCTTGAAGGAGTACTTGGGATGGGTGAAGACAACGTGTCGACACGAGACTCAGGCAAACGCGGGAGTGTCGTGGTCGTCAGCGGACCCAGCGGCGTCGGGAAGTCCACCGTCTGCCACAGATTGTGCGAGATGTTGCCTGCGGAATTCAGCATCTCCGTGACGACCCGTCCACTCCGACCGGGTGAGCAACACGACAAGGACTACCGCTGCGTTGACCGCGACGAGTTCCTCCGCCTGCGAGAGGCCGGCGATTTTCTCGAATGGGCGGAGGTTTACGGGAATCTCTACGGCACGTCCAAGACCGCCATCGAACAGGCCGTCGCCGCCGGCAAGGTGATCATCCTGGAAATCGACATCAACGGGTGCGTCCAGGTCCGCCGGCACATCCCGGAAGCGATCACGTTCTTCCTCCTGCCGCCCACGCCGGGAGAGCAACAGCGGCGCATCGAAGGCCGCAAAACCGACTCGGCTGAAGTCATCCGGGCACGCCTCGCAAAGGCCGACGGCGAAATCCGCTACGCCTCCGAGGCGGGTTGCTACGACGAGTTCATTATCAACGACGATCTCGAGGAAACGATCGACAAGGCATATGCGATCATTCGCGGGCGCCGAGACGCCCGCCCGACTCATGCAGGGGTAGACGTCCATGATCAAACAGCTAAGGGATGAGGATATCATCAACAAGGTCGGCGGGCGATTCAGATTCACTGCGCTGATCCAGAAGCGGTGGCGGGAACTCATGCTCGGCGCCAGGCCCATGGTCGAGCCCGAGGGTAAGACACAGCTGGAAATCGTGATCCAGGAAATCTCTGAGGGCAAGATTGAGTACCGAGAGGCCGGCAAGGAGAATGAAGACGCCGATGAGTCCTGAGGATTGCGTCAACCCGACCGACCTCTCGTCGGAGCTTCGCGGGTCCGAGGTTCTCGTCGCCGTCTCGGGCGGCATTGCGGCCTACAAGGTCGCCACGGTCGTCTCAGGGCTGGTTCAACGCGGCGCGGGAGTCACCGTTGCCATGACCGCCGCCGCGCAACGATTCGTCACGCCTCTCACATTCGAAGCGATCTCGCAACGGCGCGTCTTCACCAGCCTGTGGGATTCCGGCAACCACCACGACTCCCAGCACCTGAGCCTCACCGCGGCGGCGGACATCTTCATCATCGCGCCCGCGACGGCGAACATCATCGGCAAGAGCGCGTGCGGCATCGCGGACGACCTGGTCTCGACGATGGTGCTCTCCGCCGACAGCCCGATTCTCCTCGCTCCAGCCATGAACACGCGCATGTGGGAAAACACGGCTGTCCGCAACAACATGCGCACGCTCGAGCAGCGAGGTTTCGAAGTCATCCCGCCGGAGGAGGGCTGGCTTGCCTGCGGCGCCGTCGGCGCCGGGCGAATGGCCGAGCCGCAGGCGATCCTCGCAGCCGCAACGGCAATCCTCAAACGCAAGCCGCCCAAGTGCCTCGAAAAAAAGTCGTCCTCCAGTGAATGAGAAGCCGCAAAAGAAGCGCTCCGGCCGGCGGAAACGCCGACTCCACATCCTCATCACCGCCGGCCCCACGCGCGAATACTTCGACTCCGTCCGGTTCATCTCGAATCCGTCGTCGGGCAAGATGGGCTACGCGATCGCCGAGGCCGCAGCCAACGCTGGCCACCGCGTGACGCTCGTGTCCGGCCCGGTCTCGCTCGATCCACCGAAACACGTCAGGACGATTCACGTCGAGACGGCCGCCGAGATGGCGACGGCGGCAAAACGGGCATTCGCCTCCGCGGATGCGGCCATCTTCGTCGCGGCAGTCTGTGATTACCGACCCCAGCGGCGGGCGGCTCGCAAGACAGCCAAGCAGGCGAAGCCGAAGTCAATCGCGCTCGTACCGACCGAAGACATCGCGGCGGCGCTGGGAAAGGTGAAGCGCCGACGAATCACAGTCGCCTTCGCGATGGAGGACCATGCCGCCCGCGCCCACGCCGAGGCCAAGCTCCGCCGCAAGAACTGCGACGCGATCGTCCTCAACGGTCCGGAAAACGTGGGTTCAGACAGCGCCTCGGTCGAGTTCCTGACACGCGACAGCCGTTGGGAACACTGGCCTGCGGCCTCAAAAAGCCGGGTTGCCGGGCGACTCGTCCGGCAGTTGGAGCGGCTGGCGGCGCAGCGGGCGGGAGCGTAGCGGAATCGGCACCAGCCGGCTCTTCGCAGGATACCCGCACAACTGGCATAATCCCCGGTCTTGTCACGACGCCCCGTTCTTGTCGGTGTCGCCGGGTCGCGTTAAAACCTCATTAAAACGCAACTCGGGGCTTGCATCTCGCAGGCGGATCGCTTAGTCTGATAGTGGAAGGAAAGGGAAGCGGAAGGGGATTCGACGGAAGCCCCCCCCAGAAGAAGCGTCAAGGTGATGAGCGCGCCCGTGTGAGGTGCTGTGTAAGGGTTCGGAAGAGAGCCTGCGGGTCCATCCACGGAGGAGGATCGACAGGCCACAAAACAAGGTGTGCTGAGTTCACTTCAGCAGCCGGAAGCGGTGAAAGGAGACCACGTCATGAAGAAGAGTTTCGGAGTATCGTTGGTTGTCGTCGGTATGGTATTGATGCTTACCGGGGGCGCAGCCCAGGCCAATATTCTGATCAACGAGAATTTTACGCACCCTGACGGCAACCTGGTCGGCCAGGTTCCGACACCGGGTCCGGGTGCGGCTTGGGCCGTTCACAGCGGAACCACTGGGCCGGTTCAGGTCTCCAATGGCACGGCCTTGATCGTCCAGGGCAACGCCGAGGATGTGAACTGCGACACGGGCACGGCAATGGCGGCGGGCGACCGATGGTATGCCGGTTACGATCTCTCGGTTACCGGCGGGACCACGAACGTTTACTTCGGCATGTTTCTCACAGGCACGTCGTACTTCACGTCCAGAATCTGGGTGACGGCCCCAGCGAGCGATGGCGATTTCCGGCTCTGTTTGAGCAACGACAACAGCATGACCGACGCTGATGGTGAGGTGTTCACTGGCGATCTGGACTTCGGGACCACGTACCGCGTGGTGAGTTACTACGATTACGATGCCCAGGCTGGCAAGCTCTGGATCGACCCGGTCGACGAGTCCAGCCCTGGCTTCTTGGCGACGGATCCCGGCTACAGCAATGCGTCATTTGGGTATGCTTTCCGCCAGTCGTCCGGCAACAGCACGCAGACCATCGACAACCTAATCGTTGCCACGACGTTTGACGAGGCTGTTCCCGAGCCGGCGACGATCGCCATGCTCCTCATCGGCGGTCTCGCACTGCGGCGGCGACGCTAAAGTTGCACCCGGCTTGGGCGATTGAACAGATATGCCCATAGCCGAGCATTTGGTTTGTACATCGAACGGGCCACGGGTACCATGCGTACGCGCGGCCCGTTTTCATGCGCTGACGCCGGGCCCGTGTGGAGAATCGACGTAGCCTATTTCGACAGCCGAGTATGTTCCAGGAGTTCCGCCGTGCTTAGCCCCATCAGACGACAAGTTCTCACTCGTTTCCTGCCTGTGATCCTCAGCCTGTTGATCGTGGCCTGTTTCACCGTTTCCACGACCGCCCAGACAACACAGCCCGAGAAGATGGATCATGCCGCGCTCGTCGAGCAGTCCGCGGCCCATTCGCTGGTCCCTGAACGATTCACCTCGCCCGATGGCAGGCCGCTTACCGAGGAGGACACCGCCGAGATCGAGAAGGCCAGGCAGTACATGCTGGCTGCGCGACAGTCTCGCACCGCCGGTGATTTCAAGGCCGCCGCCGACACCAGCGGCAAGGCGGCGGAGGTTTACGCCCGGCTCCTCGGAACGGGCAACCACAATACCATTTCGGCCATGACGTTTCGCGCGACGGCCTCTCGCATCGCATCCGCTTCCACCGAGGCGCAGGGCGCGATGGTCCAGGCGTACCGACAACTCGAAGCGGCTGAAGCCGCCCACGATCAGGGCAATTACGCCGAAGCCGTCCGATCCGCGCAGCAAGCCCTGACGACCTTCGAACTGACGCTCGGCGACAAGCACGGCTCGCTCGTCCGCGTTCTCCGCACCCTGGGCAATGCGCAACTCGAGATGCAGCGATTCCGCGAAGCGGAAGCATCGCTCAGTCGCGCGCTCGAGCTGGGGGAGGCCGTCTATGGAAAGATGCACCCGCAGGTTGCCGCCACGCTGGACCGGCAGGGCTGGATGTTCCTCAATACAGGCAGGTTCGAGGAAGCCGTCGAAGTCCTCACGCGCTCGGTGCGGATCTCCATGAGCAGCGTCGGCGAGACGGCCGAACTCGCCGAGGCGCTCGACAACCTCGGCACCGCCCTGTTGTACGCCCGAGACCCGAGGAAGGCGCTATCGAGCAAGCTGCGGGCCTACGTCATCCGCGATCGCCTCCTCGGCCCGGAGGCCAGGGATACGGCCGTGTCTCTCAGCAACATCGCATGGCTCTATTCCAGGATTGGTGGACCGACCAGCGAGGAGGTCATTCCCTTGCGGAAGCGCGCGATGGCAATCTTCGCGAAGCAGTTGGGTCCGGCTCATCCTTATACGAGCCTGGAGAAGGCCAACCTCGCTTACGAGTACGTCGGTCAAAAGCAGCCCGAGAAAGCGCTCACGCTCTATGAAGAGTTGGTCGCACTGGACCGCCAACATCCCAATAAGCTGGACGTCATGGCCGTTACGCGGCTCATCACGCTTGGCGGGCTGTACCTCGAACTCGATCGTCTGGAAGATGCGCTTCGCAGTTTCAACGAGGCTTATGAGGCAGGCGAGGTACTTTACAAGAAGGGTGAGGCGCAGGCAGCGATCGAGCAACTCCACGGTCTGGCCACGACTTACATGCGACGGCGGATGTTCGACGATGCCGTCCGTGTCTTTGAGACGATCCGCCAATGGTCGGACCAGCGCGGCATTGAGCCGCAGCAGGAGGATGTTAGGCGCATGCTGCAATTCGGCATCGCATATATCGAAGCAGGCCGTGTGCAGGACGCACAGCGAGTCTTGAACATCGCCGTGCAAACCGCCGACCGTCTGCACGAGAACGACTCGTCAAAAACCATTGCCCCGCGCCTCACCCTCTCGTTAGCCTTCGAGAAGTCAGGGGATTGGGCGAATGCCGAACGTTTGGCCGAGGAGGCTCTCAGAATCGCTGAAAAGGAGTTGTCCCCCAAGCATGCCGCCCGCGGCCGTGCGTTCGCCGCCTTGGGCCGCGTACAGATGAAGGCGGATAAACTCGACCTCGCCAAGTTCTCCCTTGAGGAGGCCAAGCAGATCTTCGAAGAGAAGCGGAACCAGCAGAACTCTTTCGTCGCTCACATCAAAGTGCTTGAAGACCTGGCGGCCTGCCACGATGCGGCCGGCGAGAAGTCCGAAGCGATCTCCCTGTTGCGAGAGGCAGTCGACAAGTCCCGGGAGATCTTCGCCGCCAGCGAGGGTAAGAACTTGATGCTCCAAGCCACACTCGCAGAGGCGCTCAAGCTGCTGATCGACAATATCGATAAAGACCCCGCGGCGACGGAAGAGGCAACCAAGCTCAAGGGTGAACTGAAGCAGATTCTGACCCACTTCAGGGACATTAGAGCGCTCAGCGTCGAAAACAAGGCTTGGCTGAATGAGCTTTGACGCCGGTCGTAGGCGGCCATTGATCCCACCGCCGCGATGTTGTGGTACTACCGTTCTTGTGGCACCGGCACACTGGGCAGCATCGGCGCCAGAGCCAGCGAGATCGCAGGCGGCACGTTCGTGCCACATGCCACAGTTCGGTTGCGGCCGGCAGCCGTGCCGTCCGGGGTCCACCCGCAGACTGCCCGCACTTCGCAATCTCACGCCGGCGGCGCAGCGCCGATGTTCCGCATCAGGTACCGCTGCGTCAACACAATCACAACGAGCGGCGGCAGCAGGGCGATCAGGCTGGCGGCCATGATCAGATTCGCCCAACTCCCTTCCATCGCCTGAAACATCCGCAGCCCCACCGAGACGGGGTACGTGTGAAAGTCCGAGAGGTACACCAGCGGCGCGAGGAACTCCTGCCAATGGTACACCGCGCTGAGTGCCGCGACCGCCCCGACGACCGGCTTCGACAGGGGCAGCATCACGTGCCGGTAGAGTTGCCAATCGGTGACGCCGTCCAGCCGCGCCGCGTCCTCATAGGCCTGAGGTACGCTCTTGAAGAATTGCCTGAACAGGAAGATGAAGAACGCCGACCCGCCCAGCCAACTCGGCACGATCAACGGCTTGTACGTGTTCACCCAACCAAGGTGCTCGAAAACGAGGAATTGCGGTATCAAGAGCACCTGCGCCGGCAGCATCATGGTCGCCAACAGCACCACAAACCACGCGCCCCGGCCGCGCCATCGCAAACGGGCGAATGCGAAGCCGACGAGAGAACTGCTGAAGACCGTGCCGACGCACGCGGCCACGGTGATCACACAGGCGTTGAGTAGGAATCGTAAAAAGGGCAGCCTCGTAACCGCCTCTCGGTAGTTGCCCCACTGCAAGGAAGAGCACGGGCCGCGGACCGCGTCCTCGGCGCCCGGAGCGGTGAAGATCCTGTCGATCGGTTGCAGCGATGCCCACGCCGCCCACAGCAGGGGGGAGGCAAGCACCAGTGCCACGATCATCCGCACGACTGTTGCCGTCCTGGCTGGTCGTCCCGGCATCACATCAGGAACCCTCTTCGTCCATCTCGTAGAACACCCATCGGCGGCTCACCACGACGGTGGCCGCGGTAAACAGCAACAGCACGGCGAGCAGGACCCACGCCTGGGCCGCCGCGTAACCGAACCGATGCCGCTCAAACGCGGTCTGGTACATGTAAAGCGCGTAGAACAGAAGGCTGTCCTGCTGCTGGAAGTTGCGAAGCAGGAACGGCTGGCTGAACGCCTGCATCGAAAACACAACCCCGGTCACGAGGTTGAACAGGATTGCCGGCGAAACTTGCGGCAGCGTCACATGCCAAAAGCGTCGAAGCACGCCAGCGCCGTCGAGTTTTGCCGCGTCGTGCAGCCCGTCACCGCCACGGAGCAATGCGGCGAGAAACACGAGCATCCCCCCGCCCGCCTGCCAGAGATTCATCAGCACGAGCGACGGCTTCGCCCACGTAGGAGAATACAACCACGGCGGCGGCGCCCAACTCTCGGTCCCGCTCCCGCCGACTGCGCGCAGAGGGGCATCTATCACGTCATAGAGCAGTTGGATACCCCGGTTGATCGGGCCGACCTGTGGATTGAGCAGCCACCACCAGATCAGAATCGTCGCCACGCCGCCCAGCACGTGGGGCATGTAATAGAGTGTGGCCCATAGGCCCGTTCGTCCGCGAGCGTGGCGAACGAGTAGCGCCAGTCCCAGACCGGCGACGAGCTGCGCCGGCACGTTCATGGCTGTATAGCAAACGCTGTTGACGAGTGCGTTCGTGAGGTGGGCGTCGTTCGCGATGAGCCGGAAGTTCTCCCCGCCGGCCCATCCGAGTGACGCGTCGGACATGCCGTCCCAGTGCGCGAATGCCAGCAGCGCCGAGGCCAGCATCGGGCCGACGTACAGCAGGCCGAGCCCGATCAGCCAGGGCAACGCAAACCAAACGCCGCTTCTGCGCTGTCCGCTCCGCCGTCGACTCACTCTTCCCCCTCCGATCTCATTGCAAAGGCGGCGCGGATGTCACGATCCGCCGCCAACGCCGCCAACGCCTCCTCCGGCGTGGATCGGGCGTCACCTTCGAGCAGCAACGAAGTCAGGTGCCGCGACATCGCACTGTTCATCCCGTGCCATGCAGGCGTGATCGGCTGAAGTCGGGCCGTCTCCATGGCCGCGACAAACGCCGCCGCCGGCGAACCTTCCCCGCCGCCATAGTGCACATACGACGCCGCACACACGCGCCTGGCAGGGATCGCCCTTTGGTACGCCGCGAAGATATCCTGCGCTTCCCGCGTCAGGACGAACCGCACGAACCGCCAAGCCCGCGCCTTTCGGTCCGGCGGCAGCTTCACATAGATGCACAGTCCGTCCCATGTTACGCGCGTGGCATTCCCACCGGGGCCGCGCGGAATCGGCACGACAACATACCGGCCGCGAAGAGCGGTCTCCCGTAGAAAGGGCTCGAACCACGGGCCGTTCACGCACATGGCGACGCGGCCCGACAGGAAGGACGTGTCCGAGTTCTGCCCCGCATACTCGATGGGCATCGGCGTCACGCGCCACCCGTGCCGCAGGTCTCCGTACAGCCGCAACGAGGCCAGCGCCGCCGCGTCGTCAAACACCCACGTCGTGCGGCTGTCGTCCAACAGGCTCGCCCCGTGCGCCCAGATGAAGGGGAGGTAATAAACCCAGTGCGGCTGAAGAAGGCCGAATTGCTCCGGCGTGCCGTCCGAGTCCTCGTCGATCGTCAACAGCCGGCACAACGCGACAAACTCGTCCATCGTCCAGCCCGGAGCCGGCCGCGGAATGGGCCTGCCGATGACGCGCTCCGCCCGTTCGAAGGCGTTGAGATTGCAGTAGACTAAGACGTTGCCGCCCATGATCGGCAGTCCGCGAAGCGAGCCATCGTGCTCGAATGACGTCACGGCCGTCGACCAGCAATCCGCCAGGCGGCGACGCGTTTCGGCATCGGCGTCCAAAAGCGCGCCAAGCGGTGCGAACTGCGCTCCGGCGTAGCGGGCGAACGGCTCATCCTGGAACATGATCACGTCCGGCGCGTTGCCGGCGACAAGCTGCTGATCGAGTTTCGTCGTGTATCCCGAGAGTGGAAGCCACTCCGGATTGACGTGCAGCCCCGGATGGGCGGCCTCAAACGCCGCGATCACCTCACCCCACATCCGATGGTCGTCGAAGCCGCCCCAATACGAGAACCGAATCGACGCTGAGGAACCCGACGTGTCGGGCCAATGCCGCCGGACGGTATCGGCGAACAGCCAGTACGCCACAAACACGGCGGCAAGGGCGATGCACGGCGCTCGCCAAAATGTGCCGGCCCTATGCACGAGGCGGCCTCCGGACACAACCAAAGTGTGACGCAGGCGTCCCGCCCGTGATCCCGCGGGTTTGGCGCCGGTATCACAAGTTCCTTCGCACCATACACGCTACACGCCGACCGGCGAATACACCAGCCACACGTGTGGCCCAATGCGTGCAATCCGGCCGAATAATCCCCCTTCCAGGCTTGACCACCGCGCACTCTCCGCTTATGACTGCCGCTAGGTTCGCACGGAAGTCGGCGTGTCGTCATCCGGTTGGGTCGCCGGCCTCACCTTGCGACATCGGCGGACTGCGGGACGCCCCTCGCTCGATCCGAAGGCCGGCACGTGCGAAGCAAGCCGCCTCTTCGGGCCTTAGCGACACGGGCTCGCCAGGACACACCGAGAATGAGCAAGCCGGCAGTCAGCGTCATCATTCCCACCCACAACCGCGCGGCGCTCCTGCGTGAAGCGCTGGATTCCGTCGCCGAACAGACTTGGCGGGATTACGAGACGATCGTCGTGGACGACGGGTCCACGGAGGACATCGCCCGCGACATCGCCGATCATCCCGCCCGACCGATGGTCGTCAGGCAGCAGCACAGCGGTCCGGCCGCCGCACGGAACCGAGGCCTCCGTGAGGCGCAGGCCGATACAATCGCCTTCCTCGATAGCGACGATCTCTGGCACGCCGCCAAGCTCGAGACGTTTTGCCGCGCGCTGGAGCGCGAGCCCGACACCCGCGTCTTCTATGGTCCCATGGAGCCGATCGATGCCGGCAAGCGGCGCGTGCCCGGGAGAACCAAGCCGTGTCATGCCGGCCGCATCACGCACCACCTGTTTTGCAGCAGCTTCGTTCATGTGCCGACCGTCGTCTGCCGCAAGGACATCCTGATCAAGGCGGGTGGGTTCGATGAGTCGCTGCCCGTCTGTGAGGACTACGACCTCTGGCTCAGGGTCAGCATCGACGAGCCGTTCGGCCTGATCGAGCAGCCGCTCGCGATGCGACGGCTCCACGACAATCGGCTCAGCAAGCACCGGATGAGCCGGAACCTGGCAGTAAAGGCCGCCGTGCTCTGCAAGTTCTACGAATCGCCCAGGGCAAAGCCGCTTATTCCCGAGGCGCGAGCCCACGCGCGGTTGGCGAGGGTCCATTTTGTCGCCGCCCGGGCGGCCTTCCGAAATGGAGAATACCACCGCGCCATAGAGCTGTGCCGTGCAAGCCGCCGATTCGGCGCGAACCCATTGAGGGCCATCCCCCTGGCACTCAGCGCGTCGGCCCTCTCACACTTCGATCGCAACGATCAAGATGTCCGCCGGATACCCGTGCAGGACCAAGAGGCGGAGCCGCTGCTCAAACAGGACGCCTGACGCGAGGTGAGGCGGTTCCGCCGCTGGTGCTTCGCCACAGATGAATCTGGGGGTGGCGTCGCTCCCCGTGGCCGACGTAGAAGGTGGAGGGACTTGTCCTTGCATACGTCGGCCCCCTGAGACCGACGCATGTCGGCAAGCGATCCTGGGGGAAAC
>JBDRKQ010000148.1:0-33719 GCA_043813895.1 Planctomycetota bacterium | reverse complement strand
GCGACTGACCGCGCCCTCGCGCGTGCCCAGGGCCGACATGTGCAGAAAGCGTCGCACGCCGGCCGCACTGCACGCCTCAATGACGCGCCGCGTTCCCTCGACGTGGACGCGCTCGAACGTCTGGCCGGCAAGCCGCCGCTCGGCGATGATGCCCACGAGATGAATCGCTGCGTCCACGCCCTCGGCCGCCTCGGCGAGAGCCGACTTGTCGAACAGGTCGCCTTGGACGGCTTCGATCTGCGCGGGTGACAGCCCTTGTGCCCTGGAGAGGAACCGCTCGCGGTCGCGCACCAGGCACACAGGCTTGTACCCCCGCTTGACCAACTTAGCTGTGACCTCTCGGCCGACGAAGCCGCTGGCGCCGGTTACGAGCACACGGCCACGTCTAGTCTTCCGCGTTGAAGCAGCCCCGGTTTCCGAATCACGGCTCATTACTTTCTCTCTGCGTTGTGGAGTATTCTAGGAGGATCCCATTGACGCTTGAAGCGTGAACAGAGCTGTTACCAAAGCCCACGGATCGCAATCCGTGGGCTTCGTGACGAAACACCGTCTTTTGCCTTCCTATTCAAGACTTACCAGTCCGGTCCCATGCCGTACAATAATGCGATGCCCGAGCGCGGAAAACCCAAACATATGCAGCTTCTGCCTCGCGTCGGTTTGCTGGGAATCTCCAGCGGGATTGCCCTGTTGGTCTCCGGTTTCAAGTGGTTCCTTTTCCTGGGTCTCCCTGTCGTCTACTTTCTTGTCGCGTGGACTGTGGTCAGGGCAGCGGATGTTGCTCGGGGTATCGAACATGCCCATCGGGTGGATGTGTGGATCTGCCGCCTCAGCAGCCTGCTGGTGATTCTCTTCTTCGGCGGGACGGTTTGGGCCTATCAGACAGAGGGGAACTACCTTGCAACTCGGTGGTGGCCGGATTCTGGAATGCCGGGCGTCCGAGCGCAGCTCGCGGTCATCCTGTTCCTCCTCGAGATTGGCGTCATCGTTTGCACTGTTTGCGTACTCACGCCGAACAAGATGCACTTGATTGAAGTGGTGTGGCTCTGGAAGATCATTGGATTGCTACTGTGGGCGCTCTTCGTCGTCGCGTTCACTATCCTCGGCATGATGTCATTGGTCCCGTCTTCTTTTGACGACAAGTCCGAATGGGAGCAGAATCCGAGTTTAGCAAGAACTCTTCCCCCACCTTGTCAGCCTCGCCACGGCAGCAGTTTTCTGGTATAACACCGCCCGAAGAAGTAAGCCCCCCCTAGGTTGTTACTACACGGAGAATCCGCCATGTTGATGCCGTACAAGCCCGAGCCTTATGTCAACTTCGCCGAGGAGGCCCCGCGACGGAAGATGTTGGAGGCCCTCAAGCTGGTCGAATCGAAGCTGGGCGAGACTTACCCATTGCGAATCGGCGGCAAGAAGATCGACACCGCCAAGAAGATCGAGTCCATCAATCCCGCCAAGAACGACCAGATCGTCGGCTACGTGGGCAAGGCGAACTCCGATCAGGCCTTGCAGGCGATCGCGGCGGCGGACGAGGCGTTTACGAGTTGGTCTCGCGTCGATCCCGACGTTCGGGCACGGTACCTCCTCCGCGCGGCCGAGAAGATGCGACGCCGCGTTTACGAGTTCGCCGCGTGGATGGTCTTCGAGGAGTCAAAGTCCTGGATCGAGGCGTATGCCGACGCCTGCGAGGCGATCGACTTCCTCCAGTTCTACGGCCGCGAGATGATGCGGCTCGGCGGCGCGCATGAGGTCACACCGTTTCCCGGTGAAGAGAATGAGCTTCGATACATCCCGCTCGGCGTTGGCGTCATCATCCCGCCGTGGAACTTTCCGCTCGCCATCATGGCAGGCATGACGACGGCCGCGGTCGTGACGGGGAATGCCGTCGTGCTCAAGCCTGCGAGCACCGCCCCGGTCGTCGCGGCCAAGTTCGTCGAGCTGATGGAGGAGTGCATGTTGCCGCCGGGCGTGCTGAACTTCCTGCCCGGCTCCGGCGGCGAGATCGGCGATACCATTGTCGAACATCCGCGCACGCGCTTCATCGCCTTTACAGGCTCACGCGAGGTCGGCATCGGCATTCACGAGAAGGCGGCCAAGGTGGCAGAGGGGCAGATCTGGCTCAAGCGGACGGTCCTCGAAATGGGCGGCAAGGACTGCATCGTCGTCACCAAGAATGCGGACCTCGATGCCGCGGCCGAGGGCACTGTTGCGGCGGCGTTCGGATTCCAGGGGCAGAAGTGCTCCGCGTGCAGCCGGTTGATCGTCGACGCGAAGGTTCACGATGCCCTCGTGGAGAAGATCGTCGAACGCGCCGGGAAGCTTTCCGTCGGCAACACCTCGACAGGCGAGAACTTCGACATGGCGGCGGTGATCGACAAGCCTGCCTACGACAAGATCAACGACTACATCGAGATCGGCAAGAAGGAGGGCAAGATGGTCCTCGGCGGGACCCGGATGCCGGGCGGTGGCTTTTTTATCCCGCCGACGATCTTCATCGGCATCAAGCCGAATGACCGCCTCGCCCAGGAGGAAATCTTCGGTCCGGTCCTGGCGGTCATCAAAGGCAGCGGCATGGATGAGCTGCTCGATATCGCCAACGGCACGGAGTACGGCCTGACCGGCGCGATCTACAGCAACGACCGGATGGAGTTGGAGAAGGCGCGGCACGAACTGCACGTCGGCAACCTGTACTTGAACCGCAAGTGTACCGGGGCGCTGGTGGACGTGCAGCCCTTCGGCGGGTTCAACATGTCCGGCACCGACAGCAAGGCCGGCGGCCGCGACTACCTGCTGCTGTTCATGCAGGGCAAGAGCATCACGGAGCGGTTATGATTTGACGCAGGGGTGTTCTGATGGTTTGCCGTCTGTTGACAGGTCACCGCGACGCGATCCTGGAGATCGCCGCGCGCCATGGCGCGAGCGATGTGCGTGTCTTTGGATCCATGGCTCGCGGGGAGGAATCCGCCGAAAGCGACGTGGACTTTCTCGTCAGCCTCGAGGCCGGCCGCACGTTGCTGGATCACGTCGGATTACGGCAGGATTTGGAAGAGCTTCTGGGGCGTCCTGTAGATGTAGTGGTGGATGGCGGGCTCAGTCTTTATCTGCGAGATCGTATTCTGGCCGAGGCGCTCCCGTTATGAAAGACGACCGCGTCTACCTTCAACACATCCGCGACTCTCTGGAACGAATCTGCGCCTACACAACAAGCGGCCGGGAGGACTTCTTCAGGGACGCCAAAACGCAGGACGCCGTCATGCGAAACTTGGAGGTGATCGGCGAAGCCGCGAAGCACCTGTCGGACGGCTGCCGGCAACTCACGCCGGAGATTCCTTGGCGGAGAATCGCCGGGATGCGCGACGTGCTGATCCACAGCTACTTCGGCGTCAAGATGGAGACGGTTTGAGACGTGGTTGAGAAGGAGCTGCCGCGATTGAAGGAAGCGGTCGATCAGCTTCTGAGCGAATCGGCTCCGTGAGCGAGTCACGTTCCGCCAGGCCGATGGCAGCGTCCACAGGCTCGGCACGGACAGCAAGGCCGGCGGGTGTGATTACCAGCGACCATTCATGCAGGGCAAGAGCCCTGTGCGGTGGAAGAGCAAGACAACGTACACCAGAGAGATTCTGCTCGGGTAGAACGCAACCGCGTTGTGGTACGGCGTCAACGAGGTTCCATGCACCTTGGCCCGCATCAGTCGCCACCCATGACGGACCCTAATCGCCATCTTGTCATCGCCGAGAACGTCCTCGGCACGGAGGTGTGCCCGACGGAGTTTCGCGAAGCGGCCGAGCGGCATGGCAGACACTTTGCGCGATACTTGTTCGCAGCACGGTTCGCCCGATCGAAGCGCGTGCTGGACGGGGCGTGCGGCTCCGGCTACGGGGCGGCCTATCTGGCGACGCTCGCGGACTTCGTGCTGGGCGTGGACCTCGACGACAAGCTCCTTCACCACGCGCGGTCCGCGTTTGCCAAGCCGAACCTGGAGTTCCGTAAACACGACCTCCACATACCTGTTCAACGCGACGGTCCATTCGGTCTGATTACGACGTTTGAAACCCTGGAACACGTCGGTGATCCGAGGCGATGTCTGGCTGCACTGGCCGAAGCGCTCGCGGACGGCGGCACGCTGCTGGCGTCGGTACCTAACGGCGAGAAAGAACTGTTACGCGGCAGGCACAAGCGCTACCACCCGCGGCAGTTCTCCGCGGCGGACTTCGAGGGCCTGCTCCGCGAGCAATTCGATGACGTGCAACTCTTCAGTCAGGTGTACCGCAAGGGCGCAGGCCACTACCTCCGCAAGCTCAGCTTCCGCACGAACCACCCAGCCAGAGGCTACCACTTTCATTCCGGATTGGATGATGGCGCAAAGACGTGGCTTGCGGTTTGTCGAAGGGGGACGAGTTAACGACGTGAGTGAAGAACGACCCGCAGAGTTGGTGCTGGACGTCCGGCCCACCGAGGGCTTCCAGCGACTTCACCGGCCGGATTCCGTCAACATACCGCTTGAGGAGTTGGCCCGGCGGATCCACGAATTGCCCGCGCGCGATGTCCCTCTGACTGTCTACGACGCTGACGCGGGGCGGGCCCGGTGGGCGCGGTCGCGCCTCCAGGCTCGAAAGCGGATCGTGAAGGAAGTGATCCACGGAGACGCGTGGTTGGAGACCGCCCGAACGGAGACCGGCCCCTCTCTGCGCCATCTCTGGCAGCCGCATTCACTCTTGGTCGAGGCGGTCGAATTGGCCGGCGAAACGTGGTCCTCTTTGGCAGACCGTCGCGCATTGGATGTTGCCTGCGGGACCGGTCGTGATGCGGTGTTTCTGGCGAAAGCCGGGTTCCAGGTCGATGCATGGGACGTCTTGCCCGATGCGCTGGAGCGGTGTGCGGATCTGGCAGAGCGAAACGGCGTCACGGTGTCGACATTGTGCAGAAACGTCGAGACGGCCCCGACCATTACCCCCGGAAGCTGGGATATGGTGTGCTGCTTCAACTTCCTGCACCGACCTTTGGTGCCCATCCTGGCCGGGGCGGTGAAACGGGGCGGGCTCATTGTCTACGAGACGTTCGTGCATCCGCATCGGGAACGGTTCGGCAAACCCAGTCGCGAAGCACACGAGCTGCGTCTCGGCGAATTGCGTTCATGGTTCGATGGCTGGCAAGTTCTGATCTCGCGAGAGGGCGAGACCGGCCCAAGGCGAATCGCGGCATCGCTGGTGGCCAGCAAGCCCTGAAGGCAAGAGCCTCCAGCCCACGGAGCCGGCTTGTCGTTCGTGCGGGCGCGTGTCTCAGGTCGACGACGACCCGTTGCGGCCCGCCTTTACCACGTCTGTTGTGTGGGGAAACCTCCCGGTCTTGAGGAATAATCCGCAAACGGCAGGTCGACGTTCGCCGGGCGATTGTCTGTTGGCTCACCCGACTTCCAGCGCGTATCCGTGTGGCGACTCCTTGAGCATCTCGGTCGCATCGCCTGCGGCGCTCTTCGGATTCTGGCACCTGGCTTGCGGGGTAGGCATCCGGTTGGTTTCACCGAGGCGTACACGCGGAGCCCGATGGGAGCGAGATCCGGCCGATGGATGCCCGTTCGAGAACCAGGATGCACAGGAAGGCAGCCTCGCCGGGTCTGCCCGATCCGGGGGCTTTCCCGAGATCGCTGGGGCTAGACCAGTCGGCCGAAAAGCGCGTTTTGGCGATGGGCGGAGAGCTGAAGTCCAGCCTGTGCCTCTTGTCGGGAGCCACCGCCCGGATGAGCGAACCGCTGGGCAGCCTGTCCGACCCGGAGGAATACCGCCGGTACGACCGCCTCGTCGAGAAGGTCATGACGGACGACGCCTGTCGTCCGGAGGTCGTGGCGCACGATCTTCATCCACAATACGTGTCCACCCTGCGGGCGCAACGACTTGAACTCCCGACGATCGCGGTTCAGCACCATCATGCGCACATCGTCAGCGTGATCGCCGATATGGGGCACGACGGACCCGTCGTCGGCATCTGTTGTGACGGCGTCGGCTACGGCACCGATGGGGCCGCGTGGGGTTGTGAGATCATGGCGTGCGATGCGTCCGGCTTCGAGCGCTTGTCGCATTTGCGATACTTCCCGCTGATCGGCGGCGACGCGGCGGCGATTCACACATGGCGGCCGGCGGTCGCGCTCCTGGAGCAGGCATACGGTCCACAGTGGCGTGAGAATCTGCCACCGGCTTTCGCGCGTGTGCCGCCTGCGGACCTCGACGTGGTGGAGGCTGCACTCTCGCGGAAGGTCAATGCGCCATTGAGTTCGAGTCTGGGGCGCGTGTTCGATGCGGTGAGCTTCATGTTGGGCCTCTGCGACAAGAACGAACATGAGGCCCAGGCGGCGATAGCTTTGGAAGCCGCTGCCTCGGGACACAGCGTGGAGCCTTATGCCTACGAGACAATCACGAGCGACGGATCACTGACGATTTCGGTTGCACCCATGGTTCGGGCATTGGTGCGGGATCTCCGGGCGGAGCGTAGCATCTGCACGATGTCCGCCCGGTTCCACGAAACCGTTGCTAGAATGCTAGCGGCTGGAGCCGTGATGGGGTGCGAGGTCAGCGGCGTATCGACGGTCGCTTTGTCCGGCGGCTGCTTCGCGAATCGCCGTTTGCTGGGGCGTTTGACGGAGCGGCTGACGGACCGCGGATTGACGGTGTTAGTTTCCCGCCGCGTCTCTTTCGGAGACGATGGTTTGTCGCTCGGGCAGGCCTTTGCCGCGGCGGCGATGTACGAAAGAACGGACGCATGTGCCTAGCTGTGCCGGGCAAAGTGGTTGAGTGCGGCGAGGAGGACCTGATCGTCGATTGTCAGGGCAACCGTCTGACGGTCTGCAAGGTCCTGACGCCCGAAGTGGGGCTGGGCGATTGGGTGCTGGTCCATGCGGGATTCTCCGTTTCTCTGATCGAGGAGCAGGCCGCGCTGGAGACGTGGGACTACCTGCGTCAATGCTACGGGTCGGCTGTTTTTGGCGTTGCGGCGTCGCCGGCGGGCGGCGGTGGTGGAGCATGAACCCGCGCATTGGGGAACTCCGCGACGAATTGGCACGCCTCTGCGACGCGATCGGCCGCCGCGTGCAGTTCATGGAAGTCTGCGGCACGCATACCGTCTCCGCGTTCCGGAGCGGGCTGCGTTCGATGGTTCCCGCGAATCTGCGGCTGATCAGTGGTCCGGGATGTCCGGTCTGCGTAACCTCTCAGCGGCATATCGACGCGGCGATCGAACTGGCATCTCGAAAGGACGTGGTGATCGCCACGTACGGCGACATGGTTCGCGTGCCGGGCCGTTGGGGGAGCCTGGAGTTGCAGCGTGCCGAGGGGGCGTCGGTCCGGGTGGTGAACTCCGCACGAGTCGCCCTGCAAATCGCACGGGAGCAGCCTGAGAAGGATGTCGTATTCCTGGGCGTTGGTTTCGAGACGACCGCCCCGGCGACGGCGGCGACCGTCGAAGAGGCCAGGCGAACGGAGACGAAGAACTTCTCTGTCCTGATGTGCCATAAACAGGTCGTGCCCGCCATGATGGCATTGCTCCAGGCCGGGGACGTGCCGATCGACGGTTTCCTGTGCCCGGGCCATGTGAGCGTGATCATCGGCGCGTCGGCATACCGCCCCGTGGTCGAACAGCACAACAGGGGCTGCGTTGTCGCCGGGTTCGAGCCTGCTCAGATGTTGGACGGGCTGGTCCACCTGGCGAGTCAGGTCGAGTCCGGCAGGCCGGCGTTGGAGAACGTCTATCGGGCCGTCGTGAGTAACGAAGGCAATCGCGCGGCGCAGGACTTGCTAGCCCGTGTGTTTGTAACGGCAGCCGCATCCTGGCGGTCGATCGGCACCATCCCGGATAGCGGCTTCGAGTTGGCGCCAGAGTATGGAGGTTTCGACGCGGTTGAGCGGTTTGGCCTGACGCTGGGGGAAGATGAAGACAATCCCGAGTGCCGGTGTGGCGAGGTGATCCAAGGCAAGGTCGAGCCGACTGCGTGCCCGTTATTCGGAAATGCCTGCACGCCGCTGAGCCCCGTCGGCCCGTGCATGATCAGCAGCGAAGGCACGTGTGCCGCGTGGTACAAGTACGGTTACAATCGCGGGGCAGGTCGTTGTGCCGCGGCAGCGCCGCTGCCGGAGATCGCGGATCGATGAACACGAAACAGACCGTCGTGGACGCTGATCGCGTCGTGCTCGCGCACGGCGGCGGCGGTGCGTTGACCGACCGGCTGATTCGGGACGTGTTTCTGCCCGAGCTGGAGAACGACGCGCTCTCAGCGCTGACGGACTCGGCGGTTCTGCCGTGGGCTGCCGGCGATGTGGTCTTCACGACGGATTCCTACGTCGTCACGCCGCTGGAGTTTCCCGGCGGCGACATCGGCCGAATCGCGGTGGCAGGCACGGTCAACGATCTGGCGGTCATGGGCGCGATGCCCGTCGCCTTGAGCCTGGGCCTCATCATCGAAGAGGGATTGCCGATCGAGACGTTGCGGCGCATCCTGTCCTCCATTGGCGAGACGTGCCGGGAGGCGGGCGTCCACGTCGTCACTGGCGATACCAAGGTCGTCGAACATCGTGGCGACGCCGGGCTGTTCATCAACACGGCCGGCGTCGGGTATCTGAGGCCAGGGCTAGACCTGAGCCTGTCGCGCGTCGAGCCGGGCGATGCCGTTCTTGTTACCGGCACCATCGCCGACCACGGGCTGGCCATCATGTCCGTGCGGAATGACATCCGGTTCGAGACCGAGCTTCGGAGCGATGCAGCCCCGTTGAACGGGCTGCTGGCTGGGTTGTTCTCGTCCGGGTCGGATGTGAAGTTCATCCGAGACGCCACGCGCGGCGGGATCGCCGGCGTGCTGGCGGATATCAGCGAACACGGTAACCTGACGGTCGAGGTGGACGAGTGCGAACTGCCGATCTCGGCGACGGCGCGACATGCCGCCGAGATGCTGGGCCTCGATCCGCTGACGGTTGCCAACGAAGGCAAGTGCGTTTGCGTGGTCGCCGGTCGCGACGCCGAGAAAGCGATGAGGGCTTTGCGGTCGCACCCGTTAGGACAACGGGCGGCGATCATCGGCCGCGTGACGGACGCGAGGCCTGCGCTCGTCGAATTGAACACGTCCGCCGGCGGGCGGCGTATCGTGCAACGGCCTTATGGTGAGGAACTCCCGCGGATCTGCTGACAATCCCACATCGGAGGTTGATCGATCATGGCTGATGTCAAGACCATCCTGTTGATCGACGACGACGCGGATATCCACGAAGTCGTCAAGATGATCCTGGAGCCCCTGGGGCATCAAATCGAGTGCGCGCTAACCGGCCCAAGCGGAATGGAAGCGGCCCGGCGTTTGCATCCGGACATGATCCTGCTCGATATCATGCTCGATTCGCCGTCCGAGGGCTTTCACCTGGCCTACGAGTTCAAGAAGGACGAAGCACTCAAGGACATCCCGATCGTCATCATCTCCTCGATCGGCAAGACGATGGGGATCGACTACTCGAAGGACTTGGGCTCGGACTACGTGCCGGCGAGCCGATTCCTCGACAAACCGTTCGACGCCGCGCAGCTCCGCTCGGCGGTCGAGGAAGCGCTCGGGAACTAGTGCTTCGTCACGCCTGAAAGTGCGGGTTGGGGTGGTACGGGCGTCTCGCCCGTCCAAGGCCATGGCAATCGGTCTTCGCACGTGCGAGACGCCCGTACCACCCGACGATTGAGGCGTGACAAAGCACTAGTTCGCACAACTGTGTCCAGCGGGAATCCTTTGGCCCGCAGATTGCAGGGCTTCACGACCGACGCGTTCATTCAAGAGGATGCCGCCATGATATCCAAGGTCATCAAGCGGGACGATTTCCTGGGGCTAGTCGATGAGCTGCCCCGGAGACGGTCCGTCATCGGGCCCGTCTCGCGACAGGAACGGTTCTTCTATGAGGAGGTCGATCGTGCCGAACAGATCGACCTGTCCTTCAACTACTGCGTGTACGGACCCCGGGCGTTTCTGTTTCCGCCGACGGAGTCGCTGTTCACCTTCACGGGCGCCGGCTCGCACTTTTCGGCCAGTCCCACGATCGAGGCGCGTCCGCAGGCCTTCATCGGCGTCCACCCGTGCGACATCAACGCGATCCGGCTGTTGGATCACATCTTCAGCGTGGATCATCCGGACGAGCATTACCTGGCCCGTCGGAGGCAGACGCTGATCGTCGGCGTGGATTGTGCCAAGCCCTGTACCGAGGGCATCTTCTGCGCGGACATGGAGACGAACGAGGCCGCCGAGGGGTTCGACGTGATGCTCGTGCCCTTCGAGAACGGCGAAGAGCGCTTTGGCGTGGCGCTCGGCACGACCGCCGGGCGCGAGTGGCTGATCGAGTCGCGCCTGTGCACGGACCTGACTGCGGCGGACAAGGCCGCCCTGAAGCAGTACGCGGACGCGAAGAAGGCTGCCTTCACCCGGCAGCTCAAGACACGCGCCGACGAGCTTCCATCGCTTCTGGACCGTTCGTACGACTCGCTGTTGTGGGAGGCGACGGCCCGCCGCTGCTACTCGTGCGGCAGTTGCAACCTCTCCTGCCCCACGTGCTACTGTTTCAACATGTTCGACGAGGTGGACCTGACGCTGACCGCCGGCGCGAGGAAGCGGGAGTGGGACGGTTGCCATCTCGATAAGTTCGCGACTGTGGCGGGCGATCACAACTTCCGTGCGAAGGCCGCCTCCCGCTTGAGGCATCGCATCTATCGCAAGGCCAAGTGGGTGCGTGAGCTGAGCGGCATGGCCGGCTGCGTGGGCTGTGCCCGGTGCGATCGGGCCTGCACCGCCAAGATCAACTCGGTCGAGATATACAACCAACTCGCGGAGGAGGTGTGACATGACGACGACACCAGCCGCGCAACCGACGCAAGACAGCATCTACCTGCCGATCCCAGCAAAACTGCTCGACGTTCAGCAACTCACGGAGATGGAGAAGCTCTTCGTGCTGCAACTTCCCGACGGCCAGGCCCTCGGTCACGATCCGGGACAGTTCGTGCAGGTCTCGCTCATGGGGATCGGCGAGTGTCCGATCTCGATCTGTTCGTCGCCGACGCGCCCGGAGACATTCGAGCTCTGCATCCGCAAGACCGGCACCGTAACCGACCACCTCCACAAGCTCGATAAGGGCGCGACGGTCGGCATTCGCGGCCCACTCGGACACGGCTTCGACGTGACAGACCTGTACGACAAGGATGTCCTCATCGTTGTCGGCGGCCTGGGGCTCGCGCCCGTGCGGTCGTTGATCCAGTACATCCTCGACGAGCGGGCGCGCTTTGGTCAGTTCCACCTGCTGTACGGAACCCGTGAACCGAAGGAGATTCTTTTCCGAGACGACATCGCCGCGTGGCGCGACAGCGAGGATGTGAACTTCCACATCACGGTGGACCGCCCGGACGAGCAGTGGCGCGGCAAGAGCGGCGTCGTCACGACGCTCTTCAAGGAACTGCCCAAACTCGATTCCGACAAGACGATGGTGATCGTGGTCGGGCCGCCGATCATGTTCAAGTTCGTGCTGTTGGAAGTCCTGGCCCGCCGGGTCCCGCAAGCGAATATCTACTGCTCGCTGGAGCGTCGCATGAAGTGCGGCATCGGCAAGTGCGGACATTGCCAGGTCAACAACATCTACGTCTGCATGGAAGGGCCCGTCTTCAAGTACGGCCGCCTCAAGGCCATCAGGGAGGCATTCGAATGAAGAAGCCCAAGATTGCCATCTTCAGCCTGACTGGTTGCGAAGGGTGCTCCCTGGCGATCCTCGAATTGGAGGACCAGCTCCTCGACATCCTGGGCGCCGTGGAGATCGTGAATTTCCGCGAGGGCATGACGGAACGGAGTTGGGACATCGACGTCGCTTTCGTGGACGGGGCCGTGTCGACGCCCTCGGACGTGGAGGAGGTCAAGCACATTCGCGAGTGCAGCAAGGTGCTCGTGCCGATCGGTTCGTGCGGCTGCCTCGGCGGATTGAACACCCTCAAGAACTACCAGGACGAGGCGGAATATCGAAAGTATGTATACGGCGACAAGGCCGAGTGGTTCCCGACGATTCCCGCACAGCCGGTTTCCGCTTTTGTCAAGGTGGACTACGAGTTGCCCGGCTGTCCGATGGTGAAGGAGGAGTTTCTCGAGTTCGTGAAGTGTCTGCTCGCCGGGAAGAAGTGGGAGCTGCCGCAGAATCCAGTGTGCGTGGAATGCAAGAAGAAGCAGAACCTCTGCCTTTACGAGAAGGGGATCATCTGCCTGGGGCCTGTGACGCGGGCGGGCTGTGCCGCGATCTGCCCTTCGTTCGGATCGAAGTGCGAGGGCTGCCGGGGGCTGGTCAGCAAGGAGGCGATGGCAGCGGCGGGCGTGAACCTCAGAGAGCAATACGACGTCGCGCTTGAGGACGTGTTGGCCGATTTCAGGCTCTTCGGGGCCTATCAGGAAAGTGACCTGCCATGAACAACGTGACGATTGACGTGAAGCACCTGACGCGCGTCGAAGGCCACGGCAACATCTCCGTCAAGGTGAGTGACGGGGAGATTACGCATCTGGAACTGGCCATCGTCGAGAGTCCGCGGTTCTTCGAGTCGTTCCTGCGCGGGCGACACTACTCCGAGGCCCCGCACATCACCTGTCGCATCTGCGGCATCTGCTCGGTAGGTCATACGTCCGCCAGCGTGCAGGCGATGGAAGCCGCCCTCGGCATCGAGATCAGCGAGCAATCGCTGATGTTGCGAAAGCTGATCCTCTACGGCGAGGAGCTTCAGTCCCACTTCCTCCATCTGTGCTTCCTGGCCGTGCCGGACTTCATGGGCGTGGGTTCCGTGATCCCGCTGGCCAAGACACACCCTGACGTGGTGAAGCTCGCGTTGAAGTTGAAGAGGCTGTCAAACGACATCTGCGGCGTGGTCGGCGGCCGGCATATTCATCCGATTGCCATCCACGTCGGCGGTGTGACGCACTTTCCCCGTGAGGAACCGTTGCTCGACCTCAAGCGGCGGCTCGAAGAATCCCGAGAGGGCTGCGGGGTTCTCGCGGAACTGCTGGCGGGATTCGACGTGCCGGACCTCACGCGGGACACTGAATATGTGGCCCTCAAACACGTGGACAACGTGGAGTACGCCTTCTACCACGGTGACATCGTCTCGACGCTTGACCCGAAGCCTACGAAGGTCGCGGACTATCGAAAACGCGTGATCGAGAAGGTCGTTCAGCACTCGGCCGCCAAGCATTGCAGTTCGCCCAACGCTCCGACGTACGCCGTCGGCGCGCTGGCTCGGTTCAACAACAACTTCGACCAACTCCATCCCGCTGCAAAGGCCGTCGCCGAGCAGGTTGGCCTGAGACCGATTTGTAACAATCCCTTCCACAACAACACGGCGCAACTGATCGAATGCGTTCACTGCGTCGAGGCGGCAATCGAGCTGATCGACCAACTCCTCACGCGCGTCATTCGAGAGGAACCCCTGGTGGAACCCAGCCGGTTCGAACAGGGCGCCGGCGCCGCCGAAGTGCCCAGGGGACTGTTGTTCCACGAGTACGGCGTCGACGCCAAGGGCAAGATCGAGAGCGCGAATCTCGTCATCCCGACCGGCCAGAACCTCGCCAACATCGAGGAGGACATGCGGGCATTCGTGCCGAAGCTCCTCGCTTCAGGCAAGAGCCGGGAGGAAATGACGCTGCAACTCGAGATGCTCGTGAGGGCCTACGATCCGTGCATCTCCTGCGCGACGCATCTTCTCAACGTAAAGTGGGAAGACTGATGGCGGTCGGCGAACAGGGCCGGGTTTGCATCGTCGGCTGCGGCCGGTGGATGCGCCGTGACGACCAGATCGGTCTGAAGATCGCCCGGCGAGTCGCGGAAGCACACTCGCCGAACACGCGCGTCATCGAGACGGAATCGCCCACTGTCGATGTCGCCGCCCACCTCGACGGCGATACGCAGTTGCTGGTTCTCGTGGACGCCGCGCGAAAGGCCCCTGGACATCCGCCCGGAAGCTGGCAGAGGATTGACTTTCGCCGCGAACGGGAGCGTCTCGCCGCCTCGGCGCCGCCGTTGGACACGCATTCGCTGAGCGTGGACGCGGCCCTGGCGCTGGCGGAGGAAATGCGGCTGTTGCCGCCAGAGGTGTGGATCTATGTCGTCGCCGTGGAGAACGTCGAGCAGGGCGAGGCGATGTCGTCATCGCTGCTGGATGTCACGGAACAGTTGACAGAGCACATTATCGAGGACATAGAGGCTTGGTTTTGCTCCAAAGGGAATGGTGCCGGTTCAGGTTAATGGCCGGGTGCCGTTGAGAGCTTGCAGATGTTCAACGTGGGTGGCATGGGTAAGCGCAGCCGCGTGCAGCGGCGGAGCTTACCCGTGGGTGAGTTCCTAGCGTATTCCCACGGGTAACGCGTGGTCCACCCTGCGGGGTGTTCCACACGTTACCCATGCCACCCGGCTGAACGCAAGAAACGCTGGGCAGCTTGCTGCCAGTGCGGCCGTGTTCACGATCCACTGTCAAGCACTGGCGGACAAGCCGCCAGTGGCACACAAACAACGTCGGCACAGGAAGACCAACGTGCATGAGTTCGCAATCGCCCAGTCCCTGATTGCCGCTGCCACGGCAGAGGGGGAGCGAGCCCGCGCCACGCGGATCACGAAGCTGGTCTGCCGCATCGGCTCCTTGCGGCAGGTGGACGACTGGCTCATTCGCGAAGCCTTCGAGATTGCCCGGGCCGACACGCTCTGCGCGGAATCGGAACTGGTCGTCGAGAAGGTCGCGATGCAGGCATTCTGCACGGATTGCCGGGATCACTTCGCCGTGCAGGATTGGGACTGGCGATGCCCGGCCTGCGGGAAAGAGGGCGAAGCGCCGTCCGGCGGCGACGAGCTTGAACTGGTGTCCATCGACGCGGAGGTGCCCGATGGAGATAACGGTCCTGAAGAACGTCTTTGAGAAGAACGACAACGCAGCGCGGGACAATCGCCGGCGGTTCGACGCCCATGGCCTGACGTGCGTTAACATTCTCGGCGGTGCTGGCTGCGGCAAGACATCCATTCTCGAAGCGGTTCTCCCGATCGTGACCAAGTCGTTGCGCGTGGCCGTTTTGGAGGGAGACCTCGCGACCACGAAGGATGCTGCGCGGATTGCCGATCTGAACGTGCCGGTCGTCCAACTGCTCACTGACGGCGGCTGCCACCTGAGCGCCACGCTCGTCGAGCACGCGTTGGACCGAATCCCGCTCGGCGAACTCGACCTGCTCATCATTGAGAACGTCGGCAACCCCATCTGCCCCGCGAACTTCGATCTCGGGGAGCACGCCAGGATCAGCGTCTTGAGCGTGACGGAGGGCAGCGACAAGCCGTCGAAGTATCCGTTGTTGTTCAAGGAGGCCGCGGCGGTTGTGTTGACCAAGTGCGACCTGCTCGAACACACCAACTTCGACGTCGCCGAAGCGAGGGAGGACATCCGGCGGATCAATCCCCGCGCGGAGGTCATCGAGATGGACATCAAAACGGCCGGCGGCATCGATCGGCTCGCCCTGTGGCTTCTCGCCCGCTGCGACGCGGCTTCGCGGTCGACGAGCCGCGGACTTTAGTCCGCGCGGTTACCCCCTGCGCGAAGACGCTCGCATCTTCGACCGGCCGCGCGGGCTGAAGGCCCGCGGCTCCTCCACGTGCTCTGCCGAGAATCGCTTCTGAGTCGGCCCCCAGGCGTTTGGGGTGGAATATCCACCAGATGTTGTGCATTCCTCCACACCCGGCCCGCAGGGCGTTTCCGACCTTCCGTGAAGAGCCTGCATCCGGCCCGAGATGACGCTGGAACGGGGATTGCTCAGCCGTGCGGTGGCGACCCGCGGACGGGAGGGTGGTACACGCGCATCGGAAGTGGGTCCTTCCGCGCTGCTGCATCACTTCCTGATTCAGGTTATCCTCTTGGCGCGGAGGAGTTTCCGATTCGGGAGGCCGAGTGGCTTTCCGGTGGACCTCACGCCATGGCCATTTACCTCGGAGAACTAAGAACCATGAGCCAACGTCGCATGGTCACAATTGACGGAACGCAGGCCGCTGCCTACGTCGCGCACGGCCTGAACGAGGTGATCGCGATTTACCCGATCACGCCCTCATCAGGGATGGGGGAGTGGGCGGATCAGTGGTCGGCGGAGGGAAAGCAAAACGTCTGGGGCACAATCCCGCTCGTGTGTGAGATGCAGAGCGAAGGCGGGGCCGTCGCGGCGGTCCACGGCGCCGCCCAAACCGGCGCCCTGACGACAACCTTCACCGCGTCCCAGGGCCTGCTGCTGATGATCCCGACCATGTTCAAGATGGCGGGAGAGTTGAACCCGACGGTGTTCCACGTCTCCGCGCGAACGGTCGCCACGCACGCGCTGAGCATCTTCGGCGATCACAGCGACGTCATGGCGTGCCGCAGCACGGGCTTCGGCCTGCTGGCGTCGGGCTCTATTCAGGAAATCATGGACCTGGCCCTTGTTACGACGACCGCCGCGTTCGAGTCGCGGATACCTTTCATACACTTCTTCGATGGGTTCCGAAGTTCGCACGAGGTCATGAAGATCGAAGAACTCACCCACGACGATCTGCGGGCAATGTTCGACGAGAAACTGATGAAGGCCCATCGAGAGCGCGCGATGACGCCGGACAGGCCGATCCTGCGCGGCTCCGCCCAGAATCCCGACGTCTTCTTCCAGGCCCGCGAGACGGTGAATCCCCTCTACGCGAAGTGTCCCGACATCGTCCAGGCGGCGATGGACAAGTTCGCGACCATGACCGGCCGGCAGTATCACTTGTTCGATTATGTCGGGGCGCCGGATGCTGATCGCGTGATCGTCCTGATGGGTTCGGGGATCGAGACCGTCCACGAGACCGTGGATTATCTGACGGCCCAGGGGGAGAAGGTGGGCCTCGTGAAAGTGCGTCTCTACCGCCCGCTCGATTCGAAGCGGTTCCTGGATGCCTTGCCCAAGACGGTCAAGTCGATCGCGGTCCTCGACCGGACGAAAGAGCCCGGCGCCGAAGGCGAGCCGTTGTACAAGGACGTGATCACGGCCATTGCTCAGGCGCAAATGAACGGCGTCTTGCCGCTGCCGGCTGCGCCCCGAGTGATCGGCGGGCGATACGGCTTGTCGTCGAAGGAATTCACGCCCACGATGGTCAAGGCGGTCTACGATGAACTGGTCAAGGACAAGCCCAAGGACCATTTCACGATCGGTATCCAAGAAGACGTGACCGGTTCCAGCCTGGACTACGATCCGAGTTTCCAGATCGAGAGCGACGATGTCGTCCGCGCGATGTTCTACGGGCTCGGCTCCGACGGCACGGTCGGCGCGAACAAGAACTCCATCAAGATCATCGGCGAAGGCACGGACAACTACGCCCAAGGCTACTTCGTGTACGACTCGAAGAAGGCCGGTTCGGTGACGGTCTCACACTTGCGTTTCGGCCCCACGGAGATCCACTCGACGTACCTCGTGACTGCGGCGAATTTCATCGCATGTCATGCGTTCACGTTCCTCGAGCGCTACGACATGCTGGCCAACGCCATCGAGGGTGCGACCTTCCTACTCAACAGTCCGTATTCGAAGGAGGAGACCTGGGATCGGATTCCTCGCACCGTCCAGCAGCAGATCATCGACAAGAAGATGAAGGTCTACGCCATCGATGCGTACGAGGTTGCGAAAGAAACCGGCATGGGCGCGCGGATCAACACGATCATGCAGACCTGTTTCTTCGCAATCTCGGGCGTCCTGCCGCGCGACGAGGCCATCCAGGCAATCAAGAACGCGATCAAGAAGAGCTATATCGCGAAGGGTGAGGAGGTCGTTCAGAAGAACTGGGTCGCGGTGGATCAGACCCTGGCCAATCTGTACGAGATTCCGGTTCCTCCCGAGGCGACCGGCACGCTTGAGGTCCCGCCGCCGGTACCCGAGCACGCGCCGGCATTCGTCAGGAACGTGATCGGCGAGATCATCGCGGGGCGGGGCGACGCCATTCCGACCAGCCTCATGCCCAATGACGGCACGTTTCCCACCGATACGACGAAGTGGGAGAAGCGCAATATCGCACTGGAAATTCCCGTGTGGGAGGCGGATGTCTGCATTCAGTGCGGTAAGTGCGCGTTTGTCTGCCCCCACGCGGCGATTCGCATGAAGGCCTACGACCCGGCGCTCCTCGAGAAGGCGCCGCCCACGTTCAAGACGCTCAAGGCGCGCGGCAAGGAGTTCGACGGCTTGCACATGACGGTTCAAGTTGCGCCCGAGGACTGCACCGGCTGCGGCATGTGCATCGAGGCCTGTCCTGCCAAGAGCAAGAAGGACGCGAAGATCAAGGCGATCAACATGGCCTCCCAACTGCCTCTTCGCGAGAGCGAACGGGATTGCTACGAGTTTTTCCTGTCACTGCCGGAGATCGAGCGCGACCGGGTCAAGATCGGCACGGTCAAGGGGTCGCAATTCCTGCAGCCTTTGTTCGAGTATTCGGGGGCGTGTGCGGCCTGCGGCGAAACGCCGTATCTCAAGCTGATGACGCAACTCTTCGGCGACCGGGCGATCATCGCAAACGCAACCGGCTGTTCCTCCATTTACGGCGGCAACCTCCCAACAGCACCCTGGGTGAAGAACGCGGACGGTCGAGGGCCGACATGGTGTAATTCGCTGTTCGAAGACAACGCGGAATTCGGTTTTGGCTATCGACTCACGATCGACAAGCACAACGAGTATGCCCGTGAACTGGTCGCTCGGCTGGCCGACACGATCGGCACGGACTTGGCCGATGGCCTGCTAAGCGCTGATCAATCGAGCGAGCCCGGCATCGTGGAGCAACGCAAGCGCGTCGTCGCGATGAAGGAGAAGCTCCAGGGCGTCGATTCCAACGAGGCCCGACGGCTGCTCGATCTCGCCGACATGCTGGTCAAGAAGAGCGTCTGGATCGTCGGCGGCGATGGCTGGGCCTACGACATCGGCTATGGCGGGTTGGACCACGTTCTGGCCAGCGGTCGCAACGTCAACGTGTTGGTCCTGGACACTGAAGTCTACTCCAACACGGGCGGGCAATGCTCGAAGGCCACACCGCGCGGCGCCGTTGCCAAGTTTGCCGCTGGCGGCAAGCCGCAGGCCCAGAAGGACCTTGCCATGCTTGCCATGACCTATGGCAGCATTTATGTCGCCCAGGTTGCCATGGGGGCAAATGACAACCAAACCGTCCGGGCGTTCATGGAGGCGGAGGCCTACCACGGCCCATCCCTGATCATCGCCTATAGCCATTGCATTGCCCACGGGATCAACATGCTCAAGGGCCAGGAGATTCAGAAGCAGGCCGTGCAATGCGGTCACTTCCCGCTGTTCCGCTACAACCCCGACTTGGCGGTGCAGGGCAAGAACCCCTTGCAGCTTGATTCGAAGAAGCCGACGATCTCGTTTGAGGATTTCGCCTACCGGCAGATGCGTTTCAAGATGTTGACGAGGAGTCGGCCCGACGCGGCGAAGGAGTTCCTGGTCCAGGCACAGCATGACGTGGAATCGCGTTGGAAGATGTACGAGCAGTTGGCCTCGGTTCGCGCGGCGGACGACGAGGGCGGCGAAGACAAGACGGGGGCGTAGGAAACGGCGGTTTTCCGCCTATGTGCAACCTCATTGCAAATCCGCCTGCCGGATGTATGATGGGTGGTTTTGCACGGCCTCCGGGACCCCCACTCCGAAGACTGATGACTAACAACAGCAGGCTGTCAATTGCAGACTGAAGGCTGAGAACTGATTACCAACAACCGTAACGCGCGGAGCAACACCATGGATTTGGAAAAGGAAGCACTCCGCTACCACTCTGTTCCCATTCCGGGAAAAATAGAGGTGGTAGCCACGAAGCCGTGTGTCACGCAGCGAGATCTGTCGCTGGCGTACACGCCCGGGGTCGCCGTTCCCTGCCTGGAGATCGAGAAGGATCCGGACAAGGCTTATGATTATACGTCGCGGGGAAACCTCGTGGCGGTCATATCGAACGGGACCGCCGTCCTCGGTCTCGGAAACATCGGCGCCCTCGCCGGCAAGCCCGTGATGGAAGGCAAGGGCGTGCTGTTCAAGCGGTTCGCCGGAATCAATGTCTTCGATTTGGAGGTCAACACGCTGGATCCAGACGAGTTGATCGAAACAGTCGTTCGTCTGGAACCCACATTCGGCGGGATCAATCTCGAAGACATTAAGGCGCCGGAGTGCTTCTACATCGAAAAACGATGTCAGGAGTTGATGGACATTCCCGTCTTCCATGACGATCAGCATGGCACGGCGATCATATCAGGCGCCGCTCTGATCAACGGCTGCCTGCTGCAAGGCAAGAAGCTCGAGGATGTCCGCGTCGTCATGAGCGGCGCCGGGGCCGCGGGCACCGCATGCGCGAAGTTCTACATCACGCTGGGCGTGCGGCCGGAGAATCTCATCCTGACCGATTCGAAAGGCGTCATCTACAAGGGGCGGAAAGAAGGCATGACGCCTATCAAGGCGGAGTTCGCGGTTGACACCAGTGCCAGGACCATCGCCGATGCCCTGAAGGACGCGGATGTGTTCTCCGGTGTTTCCGTCGCCGGCTTGGTGAGCGCCGAGATGGTCAAGACGATGGCGCCCAAGCCGATGATTTTCGCCATGGCAAACCCGACGCCCGAGATCCTCCCCGAGGTCGCGATCGAAGCCCGGCCCGATGCGATCGTCGCGACCGGTCGGAGCGACTACCCGAACCAGGTCAACAATGTTCTCGGGTTCCCGTTCATCTTCCGCGGCGCGCTGGACGTTCGGGCGAGGAAGATCAATGAGGAGATGAAGCTCGCCGCCTGCTACGCCCTGGCGGAGCTGGCACGGGAGGACGTGCCGGATTCGGTCCTTCGCGCGTACGGCCTGAAGCGGCTCCAGTTCGGCCCGGAGTACATCATCCCCAAGCCGTTTGACCCGCGCGTTCTGACGTGGGAATCCTCGGCCGTGGCCGAGGCGGCCGTCAAGACCGGCGTGGCCCGACTTCCGCTGGCGGACCCGCAGGCCTATCGCGAGCGTCTCGAGTCGTCGCTTTCCCGGTCGCAGGAGTTCATGCGGCAAATCCGAAATCGCTCCAGGAAGACTGACAGGCGCATCCTCTTTTCCGACGGTGAGCACGAGCGGGTCATCCGCGCCGTCCCGATCCTGCTGGACGAGAAGCTTGCAAGGCCCGTGCTGCTTGGCAATCCGGAGGTCATCCGGAAGACTGCCGAGGAACTCGGCGTCAACCTGGGCGATGCCGAGATCGTCTATCCGGTGCACTATCCGGATCGTGAGAGGCTGGCCAAGCACTTCTACGAGAAGCGCAAGCGCAAGGGCATCACGTGGCCCGATGCCTGGTATTATGCCGGCCGACCGGACTGGTTTGGCGCGCTGATGCTTGACCTGGGACTCGTGGACGGCATGGTCGCCGGCATCAGCCGGACTACGCCCTTCGTCTTGAAGGCCCTCCTGGACGTCATCCCGATGCGCGAAGGCGTCCGCCGCGTCTCCGGCCTCTTCGTGATACTGACGAAGACGGACGTGTTCTTCCTCGCGGACTGCACCGCGCAGATCGAATCCACGCCGGAAGACCTCGCTGAGACGGCGATCATGGCTGCCGGCGCAGCCAAGTTCTTCAACTATACGCCGCGCGTCGCGATGCTCTCGTACAGCAACTTCGGCAGCGTCCGTACACCTGAGACGGATCGTGCCCGCCGCGCCGTGGAGATCGCACGGGACCGCGAACCGGACTTGTGCATCGAGGGCGAGATGCAGGCGGATACCGCCGTCTGTCCCGACATCCAGGAGAGTAACTTCCCGTTCTGCAAGTTGGGGGGCAAGGCGAACGTGCTGATCTTCCCCAACATGGCATCAGGCAACGCGGCGTCCAAGCTGCTCTTCCGCATCGGCGGCGCCGAGTCGATCGGCCCGCTGACGCTGGGCTTGAGCAAGCCGATAAACGTGTTGCACCCATCCTGCGATGTGGACGAGGTCATCTACGCGACCTCAATTACGGTGATCGAGAGTCTCGACGGAACGCTCTAATGTGACAGCGCGGGATCGCTTTCAAACAGAAGAGCCGCCTTTGGATAGAAGAGCCGCGGGCCTTCAGCCCGCGCGGCCGTCCGAGAAGATGCGGGCGTCTTCGCGCAGAAAACCACCGCGCGGACTCAAGTCCGCGGCTCCTCCAGTGCGGAAGTCCACGGCTCCTCGACCGCGCAGACCGGAAACCTGCGGTCCAAGAGGTGCTTTCCAGCGATGTCATACTAACGCCGGCATGAAGACGAATTGAAAGACGCGAATCGCATCAACAACACGGTTCGGGCCGAAAAGGCGGTGCTCGTCGGGTTGCTGCTGCCGGGTCGGGAGGCCGCCGGGACACGCTACGATCCCGTGGCGGAATTGGCGTTGCTGACCGAGGCTGCAGGCGCCGTGGTTTCGGGCCGCATGATTCAGCGCCGGGCCAGAATCTGCGCGGCCACTTACATCGGCCGGGGCAAGGTCGCCCAACTCGCCGACTACGTGGCACAGAAGCAGGCCGACGTCATCATCTTCGACGACGATCTCTCCCCGTCGCAAATCCGCGAAGTGGAAAAAGCCGTGCAGTGCCGCGTGATTGACCGCACCGAGCTGATACTCGATATCTTCGCCAGTCGGGCAAGAACGGCCGCCGCACGCCTTCAGGTGGAGCTTGCCCAACTCGAATACACCGCCCCGCGTCTGCGCGGAATGTGGACCCACCTGGAGCGAATCGCGGGCGCCGGAGGCGGCACCACCGCCGGCGCGGTCGGCGGCATCGGTACGCGAGGCCCCGGCGAAACGCAGATCGAGATTGACCGCCGGCTGGTTCAGAAGCGAGTCTCGCTCCTCAAGAAGCAACTCGCCGATATCGACAAGCGAAAGCTCCGCGAGGTCCGGTCGCGACGCGACTTCTTCACAATCGGGCTTGTGGGTTATACGAACGCAGGCAAGAGCACCTTGATGAACGCGCTGACCGGCGCAAGCGCGTTTGTGGCCGACAAGCTCTTTGCCACGCTGGATACGAAGACCCGGCGATGGGATCTCGGTGGCGGCCTGACGGTTCTCTTATCGGACACCGTGGGGTTTGTCCGCAACCTTCCCCACCATCTTGTTGCCTCGTTTCGTGCCACGCTCGAAGAGACGATTCACTCCGACTTGCTGCTCCATGTCATCGATGCGGCCGGCGCGGATGCCGCAGCGCAGGTGACGGCCGTGACGGATGTCCTCGATCAACTCGGCTGTTGCGACATACCTGTTGTGAACGTGTTGAACAAGGCCGACTTGGTCCGCGACGATTCCGCGGCGCACTATTTGCGGATTCGCTTGCCGGACGTGGTCGAGACCTCCGCCACCACCGGTGAAGGGCTTGACCGCCTCAAACAGGTTGTCATCGATCAGGTCCGCCGGGCTTTCACTACGCTGACAGTCGAGGCCGACAGCGCGAACGGGAAGCTCATTGCTTACGTTCAGCGGCACGGCAGTATTCTCGGACAGGACTACGACGGGGATCGCGTCCGGTTGCATATCCGCCTGCCCTCCGGGGAAGTTCAGCGTGTCGTCGATCTTGGCGCCACCGTTGTCGAATCCTGAGCCCGTCAACTTAGTTGTCTCGGGTAGAGCAAAGATCCTCTTTGCTCACCTGGTACGACAAAGTGGAACTTTGTCGTACCAGTATCCCAAAAGAACGCGTGTGATAACGCACCAGGCCAGCCTCGAGGGATCCTCGAACGGCGTGGGTGCTCTGCGTCTTCCAGGGACGGAGAACCGCCCTCTCAAGGGCCGAGTCCGATCGGCAGGTGAGACTTCAAGTCATCGCTGGAATGGACCGAGGACAAAGCGCGTCATCGGTGCCGTCCGCGGCCGGGCGAGCGAGGTGCGACCCGCGTAAGGCCCGATAGCCTACCGGTTGCGAGGCGGCGAGCAGCGGCCCGGGAGACCGCTTCGTGGGACAAGGTCGATACACGAGGCTTGGACTCTGATGATCAGATCAGTCAAACTTGATCGAGACGCTTCCCAACGCGCCATGGACACCGCGACGCGGACCCAGGCGCAGGTCGTACTCAGCGGGGCGGCCTTTGCCGGCACAACTGTCAACGGTTTTCTGATCTCGGGCGACGAGGCGGCCCTGCTCATCGAGGTAACCGGGCGCCTGCCTGTTCCCATCGACAGCTTGATCGGTGCGCCGTGCGAGACCCAAGTCTTCTCCGAGCAGCGGTATATCTTCTCAACGACCATCAACAGCGCTCCCCGTTGGGGCAAGTCTCGTGTGCTGGCGATCTCGCGCCCGGGGGTAATCGCGGTGATTGAACGACGCAGGTTCCTGAGGGCCATGCTGGCGCCGTCTTCGCGCGTGGACTTGCAGTGGCCGCACGGCGGCGTAACACACCGGCATCTTGCTGCCATGCTGAACGTGAGCGCGGACGGGCTCGCGTGCCGTGTGGACGAGCTTTCCGCCAAGGCGATCGAAACAGACAGCCTGCTTCAGGCATCTTTCGATCTTCCCGGCAGGAGCGAGCCCTTCCACTTGCAGGCGACGGTGATGAACAAGGTCCCCGGTAGTGATGGCTGTACGATCATCGGGTTGCAGTTCTTGCAGACGCCCGATATCGCCGGCCAACTGGATGCCCTGCGAGAGGCCCTTCACGAATCCCCCGGAGTCAGACCAACCGCGGAAGCCTGTGTATGACGCGTGCCGCGACCCTGAACGAATCCACCAGCCGGACAGTGCTGGATTGGGCCGCCGGGCGGCAGGTCGCCCTCACGGTTTCGCTGCAAAGCCAGGGACGCTGGTTCAACACGCGCTCGCGTTTCATTCGCTTCAGCCCGGAAGAGCAGTTGGTGCAGATCGCGTTTCCTTTGCCATGCCTGGCGGATCCGCAGCCGGAGGTAGCGCCGGGGCAGCAACTCGGCATCGCTTTCCGCAGGGGACACAAGAAGTGCATCTTCCTGGGCCACGTCGTGATGCGTCGACAAGAGCCCACAGCCGACGGCCAATCCGAAGACACGCTGCTTGTGCGAGTTGCCGACCGTCTCAGGGAGCTGCAGCGCCGGGCCTACCAGCGTATCACCGTGCCGCCCGACGTGTTCATCGCGGTGAAAATCTGGGAAGGGGGGCCCCCCACGCCAGGTGAACCCTCCTGGCCCGTGTGTTCGGGGAGGCTGGGCAACGTCTCCGCGGGCGGCATCCTGGTGATCGTCCGAGAGGATCAGAACCCCCGTCTGACGGTGGGTGAGAACGTCGGAGTCGAGCTCACCATGCAACAAGGCGCGAAGACGATCCTCGCCGAGGCACAGTACCGCCATTGCTGTCTGACCGGGTCGGATAGGCTGGGGATGGGTTTTCAGTTTGTCGGCCTGGAACACCACCTGCCCGGCCACGCTTCCGTGGCGGACGTTGCCGAATTCGTCAACGGATTGCAGCGGCAGGAATCTCGCCGTACGCCGCACCAGTCGCTGTAAACGCGCGACCCGTGTCCTTCCAGTCGAGGCCGAGGCTATCACGCGAGGTTCGAGAGAAACCGGCAATGCCTGCCGGACCCGCGCAAATGCCGCCGATCGCGATGTGGCTCTACCTGAAAGTGAGTGGTTGCCGAGTCCCGAGGGGGCGCAATTGTCGCGCGGCAGGCGCATGCGCAGCGCGCAAAAAAAGAGGATCCGAGCTCGCCGTTACTCGGACCCTCCAAGCCAGGCTGTCCCGCCTAACAGCGGGAGACCCACAGCCTCGCACCTTCTATCGGCAAGCAGAGGACGAGAGTTGAGTCCCTCTGCTTCGCTTTCGCATGAAACAATGCAGCCTCTTTTACTGTGCATGTTTATCGGAACCACAGGCGCCACGCGCTCGTTCAGGCCTGCCTGTCCTCTGATCAGCCCCGTGTGCAAGGCTTCCGGTTGCCAACGCTGCGATAACTGTGCGATGATTAAGGAACCGCAAGAAGGGCGGTGATCGCTTGTCGCAACGAGATGCGACGATGAGCCGAACAACACACAACCTGACCGTTTCTTTCGCGGTCATCCTGCTTGCCGCCGGCTGCAAGGAGGAAGCGCCACCGCCCGCTCCGCAGAATCTCGACCAGCCTGTGCGAGAAATCGATTTTAAGCACGCAGCCCAAGTGCGCGGAGATCAGCGGCTGACCATCCCCAATCTTCAATTCGTGATTCAGAGAGATCGCGCACAGCCTGATCGAGTCGGCGTGACACTCTTCTCGACGGATTCCGTGTCGGGCAGTGCGCGCATGCTCTTCGGTTCCTTGGAACGAATGGCGCCCGACGAACAACTGAAGGGCAGGGACATCCGTTTTGGCGGCGCGAGATTCTTGAACGTTCACGGCAACGGAATCTTCGCCCGCACGACCGCATACCAGCCCAAGTTCGTCGTGCTTCGTGTACGCGAACTGACAGACGACGAGGTCAACGGCGCGATTACGGGCGAGTTCTATCGATTCAACACCGCTCTTCCCACTGCCAAGCCTCGCGTCGTGAAACTCGATGTGGCCTTCGCGGCCAGATTGCACGTCAAGTGATGCACCAGTGCCGCGTTTCATAAGAGCCGCGACGATGATCGCCGGGCCGAGAATTCTCTCTCGGCCCTCATTGCTTGTCTCGCGATGAACTCGCAACCGAGGCGCCCCGTGGCTAGAATGACGGTGATGACCGATTCATTCACAAGTAGACGCTATCTGTTGGATTTCGACACGAACCGTCTCGGGCAGGTGTTTACGGACGTCCTCGTGATCGGAGCGGGGGTCGCGGGCATGCGAGCCGCGATCGAAGCCGCGGGCGAGGCGGACGTGATCGTCGTGACCAAGGACGGCGTGCGGGACTGCAACACCGCATACGCCCAGGGCGGCGTTGCGGTTGTCACCGATGCGGCCGACTCCTTTGATGCACATGTCGCCGACACGTTGCACGTCGGCTGCGGGTTGGGAAGTCGTGACGTCGTCGAGACCATGGCACGCGAGGCGCCGCGATGTTTGGAGGACCTTCTCACCTGGGGCGCAGCGATCGATCAGGAAAACGGTGTCGTCGCACTCGGCATGGAGGGAGGGCATTCCGCGAGGCGGGTGGTCCACGCCCGCGGCGACGCCACCGGGCGTGAGATCAGCAACACGCTCGCGCGACGTGTGGGAGCATCGGACAGAATCCGTGTCTTCGACAATTGCTTCGTGATCGACCTGGTTGTCGAGGACGGACGGTGCATCGCGGCAATCACGCACCATGAGAAGTACGGTCACCAGATCATCTGGGCCGGTCAGACTGTTCTGGCCGCCGGCGGGGCGGGCTGCCTTTACCGTGAGACAACCAACGCACCCAGCGCCACGGCGGATGGTCACGCCGCAGCCTTCCGCGCGGGGGCCGTATTGCGCGACATGGAGTTCTTCCAGTTTCACCCCACGGCCCTTTATATCGCGGGCGCCGCCCGGGCCTTGATCAGTGAAGCTGTGCGCGGCGAAGGGGGCCGCCTCGTCGACAAGGACGGCAACCGCTTCATGTCCGACTACCATCCGGACGGCGAACTCGCGCCGAGAGACATCGTCAGCCGCGCGATCCGCCGACATATTGCCGCCACTTCAGCGACTTGCGTTTATCTGGACGTTCGCCACTTTCGGCCGGGCGCTTTCGCGGAGCGTTTCCCCACGATTACAGCTTTATGCCGGGATTTCGACATCGACGTGACGAGGCAACTGATTCCGGTTCGCCCCGCCGCGCACTACATGATCGGCGGCGTACTCGTTGATGCAGACGGCCGATCCTCCATTCCGGGCCTGCTCGCTTGCGGTGAAGTCGCCTCCACCGGCGTACACGGCGCCAACCGCCTTGCCAGCAACTCGCTTTTGGAGGGCATGGTATTCGGCAAGCGCGCCGGTCAGCTTGCGGCGTCCCTCGCCCGAGACAGGCGGGCCTCAGTCGGCCCCAGGTCATTGAGGCATGCCCTCGCACACAGTCCGCGAACGCGACTGGACCTGGATGATGTACGGAGGAGTCTCAGTGCCCTGTGTTGGCGCAATCTGGGGATTGACCGCACGCGGGATCGACTCCTCGAGACCGTCGAAATCCTCGACTTCTGGGGCAGCTACGTCATGGACAAGGTCCTGACCGATCGCACCGGCTGGGAGTTGCAGAACATGTTGGCCGCGGCCCGCTGCCTTGCCCTGGCGGCCTTGAAGCGTGAGGAGTCGCGCGGTACGCATTTTCGCGACGACTTTCCACACACCGATGACGCGCGGTTTCGCGGACACAGCATGCTCCGAAGGACTGCCGCCGAGATCGAGTTGGGCTTTGAGCCGATCCGGTCCTGACGCGCCGCAAACCGAACCTTTCTCGCCCCTCCCGGCAAGCCCACACTACACAGCCATTCCTCGTTGCGCGAATCTAATCCCCATACCATCAAGAGCCGATGGCAACACGGTCAGCGCGGAACGGAGTGATGAAGGGGGCCGGAAAGATGCGAGATTCCAGTACTTCCCATACGGGTACTGCTTGCGACCAGAGCGAACGTGCGCCCGACCGGCGCGACCAAGCCTGCGATTTGGTCAGCCCGAATAGCTACCACAGTCCCGCGACCGATATCAAGCTTGCCTGCGAGGGCGGCGAGACACCCACGGGGATGCACCGTCATCGCAATGTGGTTTCCGTGATCGTGGGCGTTGTCGGCTTCCTGGCCGTGTGGGGATGCGCGCTTCAGATGGGGACCGGCGGGGATGTCGCCGGCGCGTTCTTCGACGTGCCATCGGCGTTGCTCGTGTTGATTGCGCCGCTGGCGATCATGATCGCCGTCTACGGTTGGGCCGGGGTGATCGATGCATGTTGGTGGGTGTTCCGAAAGCCGACGCCGGGAAAGGCGGCGGAAGAGGCCGTTGGCTTCTGGCAGCTCTGGGGCGCGTTCGCACTGGCCAGCGGCTTTCTCGGGACCATGGTCGGCATGATCGTGCTGCTCACCTGGATGGAGGACCCCAGTCGGATCGGCGGCGGAATGGCGGTCGCCCTCTTGACTCAGTTGTATGGCGTCTTCGTTGCGGTGATCTGCATCGCGCTGGCCGCGCATATCGGTCGGCGCCATAACGGTCCGGGAAGCGTTGGACATCTCGCCCGGCGCGGCGCAGGCGTTGCCGGCATCACGACAATCGCCGGCGTTCTGACCGCAATGGTCTGCTTCGGCATCCTGATGCTGAGCCTGGCCCCTTCGTTCTGAACAAGTCTACAAGTGCCGGTAGCGTCCGACCCCCGTGTCGGACTTCGAACGTAGCGTCGGCCCCCTGTGGCCGACGTCTCCCTACACCGATCCGAACCGTGACCGACGCCTCCCTACACCAGCCCGAAGCGCAAGCAAGGGTGAAATCCTGATGCGCCCCCTGCGGCTACTCTGCGCGGAGAGATGAAAGGACCTGCGTGCGGAGAGAGAACAAGACCGCGACCGTTCCGGTGGCCAGGCCGACGAGGGCGACCGCGAGCAGCGTTCCCGCGAGGGAGACCCAGGGAATATCGCCCGGGCTTGTCGCGGCGTGCGGCGCGACGGCCAGGAGTGCCGAGACCGTTCCCGCAACAAGGCCCAACACCAGCAGGGCGGCGTTCTCGAAGAGGACCATCCAGCATAGGCTGGACTGCCGGTAGCCGATGCACCGGAGAAGGGCGAATTCGCTTCGGCGTTCCGTCACATTTCGCAACATCACTGCCGCCAACCCGATTGTTCCCAACAGAAGCCCCAGGCCGCCTAGCGTCTGGAAGGTGGATATGTATGTGTTCTCGACGGCCATGTACTCGACCAAACGATCTTCTGCCGAAGCCGCATCGAAACCGTATCGGTTCAGGTCATGTTCCAGGGCATGTTGCAGTCGCCCCGCGTTCTCAACCGGCGTGTCGATCAGAAAGAACGCATACCCCTCGACGGATGGGAACATCTCTGCGAAAGCCGCCTCTGAAACGATGAGTTCGCCCTGCAGTATGGAGCCTGCGAGCATCGCGACGATCCGCAGTTGGACGGCTTGCCCGCCCTCATCTGTGATGGTGAAGTCTTGGCCAAGCCCGAGATGCAGCAGCCAGACGGCCGTGTTGAAGTCAACGATGGCCGGCACCGCGCCGTCGTCGAATCGTCGCCGCAGAAGCAGCCAGGGGTTCTGCGCGTTCTCCGCCTGATGCCCGTCGAGCAAAGCCGCGAACTTGAAACCGCCGCGATCAATCATTGCCGGAGGCGCGCCGAGTATCGTAGGCCGGTCGATCCGGAACAGGTTCAGGCAACTTGCATCGTCCCCCGGCTTCAGCCGGAACGGCATGACTGTGGTGGATGCCAGGAGGTTCGCTGATGAGTCCGCGAGCCCCAGTGCGTCGCGTCCTTCAACTGTGTTGAGGTCTCGGTGCAAGGGGACGGCCGTCTCGCATATGAGCCCAAAGCCGCCTGTGGGAGACTGCTTGTCGTCGGTCAGACGGGGCGCCCCGTGCCGATTCGCACCGACGGCGACGATCACGAATGTGGCCGACGCAATCAATGCGATTGTCATGAGCGTGCGACCGCGGTTTCGCCCCATGTTGCGCATCCCGAGTTTCAATAACGCGGTCGTGCCCGGCTCGCGTATCAGCTCACGGTGCTCACGGGCAAGCCATAACCACAGGCCGAGCACGGACGCTACGAGCATCAGCGTGCCGCTTGCGAAGAAGGCGCCCGTGCGGGGCAGCGCGTCCGTCGCGGCGCTCGTAACAATGAGGGCCCCGGCAGCGAGGAAAGAGAAAACGGTAGCCCCGGAGGCGATGCGGCGTCCCTTGTTCGACGGCGCGCTGCGGCCGGATTGAATCTCGCCTGCCAGCAGCGCTCGGGCCGAGATGCGAGTCAGGCCGCAGATTGCCCATGCGATTGCGATCATCGCCACAATAAAGGCGACCGCGGAACCAATCGCGAAACTAAGCGGTGTTGTGTGCAACTCGAGGAAAGGCGTGTTGACGGCACCCGCCCACCATGATGCCGAGCGCAAGCCCGCCAGCATGAGCCAAGCGTATCCGATTGCACCGGCGCTGCCCGCAAGGATGCCGAATGCGGCGACGATCGTCCCTTCGAGCAAAAGAATCCGCATCACGCGCCGTCGCCGAAACCCGAGCGCGAGAAGCGTGCCGATTTCCACGGCCCGCTGCGTGACGCCGAGGCGAAACATGATCGCGATGATCAGGCCCGCGGACGCAATGAGGAAGAAGCTCATGGCGGTGAAGAGACCACCGAAATCCGTACTGCCGCGGCTCGATGCGATTGCCTGCTCTCTGACCGATTGAAACACGAGGCCGACCTTCTCGGGATCGAGGCGGCGGCGAAGCTGCTCCTCGAAGGCCTTGGCGGTCTCTTCGAGGCTCGTGCCGGGCGCCGCAGTGATGCGAATCGACGTGAGCCGGCCGAGTTCTGCGTGCCCTTCGGTCCAGAGTTCGCGACCGGCCTGCCGCGACACAAACGCCTTCGGTGTCGCCCGATACTGGCTCCAATACTGCTCATCCTTCTCGCGAATGCGGTTCATGTCGATCGGAAACGGCGGATCCCAGTCCGACAGACGTTGCACGTTTGTGATCCCCTCGAACTCAGGCGTCAGACCCGCATCTGCCGCCCACCCTTCTATGGCAACGATACCGCGAACGGCGAAGACGGCTTCGACCGTCTCCAGCCGGCCAAAAGAACGAGTTACAAAGAAGGTCATCACGACGCGATCACCGACATCGGCACGGAGATCGTCCGCCGCCCACCGGCTCAGCAGAATGTCACGTCGATCCAACGTCGGAGCGTGCTCGCCGTTCGCCAGACGCAGGGCGTGTGGTGAGGGGAGGGCTTCCGGATCAATGGCTGTTACAGTCGAATAGGGAATGGCAGGTGGCGCATCGTTGCCTCGATTGGCAGGATCGCCGTCTCCTCCCTTTTCAGCCGGCATCAGCGCGATGGTGTTGGCCAGGTATGTGAGGATGGGCACTGCCGGGGCGCCGACGGCCCGGGCGGCTTCGAATGCTTCCGGCTCGACGGCCGGTTCGAGCAGCAGGCGGTCCGTTTCAAGCGACACGTACCCAAGCGCATCGTTGCGGCGGAGGCGAAGATCGAAGTCGCCCGGGTTGGCCAGAGTCTTGAAGAAGCCTTGCAAAAGCCTGTTGTCCTGCTCGGCGGATGGATACTTCTCGGCATCGGGCTTGCCCGTCACGAGAATCGCGTTGACCCGCCCGTCCTGTTGGGTGGCTCGCTGGAGCGCCGGCAACGGAACAAACGCATTACGCGGAAAACGCTGGTTTGAGCGGATGCTGAATCCGCCCATGCCGGCGGCAGGTACGATCCTGTCGACAGTCAATCTGAGTGCCATGGCCACGTCATCCGGCCGGCCGAGCAGCGTCTCCGCAGGCACGAGGCGCCGCCGCTGCAGACGGACCAGGACGTCGTCACCGACCTTGGCGCCAAGCTCTTCAGCCAGCGGTTCGTTGAGAACAACGACACGTTTCGCCGAATCGGAATTGCCGGCGTTGCGCCTCTCATCGTCCAGCAGCCAGAACCGGTCATCCACGCCGAGCACGTTGACGCTGTTGACCCGCGCACCCGTGTCGGCATGGCTGATCCCGCCGGTTATCAGCATGACCGGGCACGCCTGCCCGAAGCGAGATCGGAACTCGGGCGTCGAGGCGAGTCCCTCCGCAATCGCCTCACGGAAGAAACGCTGGCCGACAAGGGCGTGGTCCACCGGGCCGAGTCGGCGCAGGGCTGTCTCGCGCAGGCTGCCGCGCATCGAGTCGCCGACCAATAGCGCACCAATCAACACGGCGGCCGCCACGGCGACGCCCATCATCACGGCGAGATTCGACCACCGGTGATACGTCAGACTGTTGCGATGATAGGTTCCAAGTTGCACAGCGCGGCCTCCGGCCGCAGTTTGAGGAAACTAACACACGGATACAGGGTGCCATGCCTTCGCGTCCCGCGCAAGCGGAACGGGTAGGCATGTTGTTTCCTAACTTCCAACATGCTTACCCACGACTGCGTCGCGTGAGAGCATGGCACCCACCAATCAGAGCCGCGCGCGTAAGCAAGCGGTCCGCGCACGCCGAGATGGCCCTTTCATATGAGCGGAAATCGACTCCCTTACGGTCGCGGCTCTGGTCCGGTCAGCTCTCCGCCGTTCAATTCGTATCGCCGTTCGTACTGATCGGCGAGATCGCTGCTGTGCGTCACGATTACCAGCATCATCTTCTCTTCGAGGTGCAATTCACGTATCAGCGACGCTACCTTCCCAGCGGTCGCGCGGTCGAGGTTGCCCGTCGGCTCGTCCGCCAGCACGAGTACGGGTCGGTTGATCAGCGCTCGGGCGACGGCGGCGCGCTGGCGTTCTCCGCCGGACAATTCCGCCGGCCGATGGTCGAGCCGATCCGAGAGCCCCACCCGATCAAGCAATCGCTTGGCATGGTCCACACGGTCATCGGCTGCTTCGTCGGACTCCCACGCGAGTGTCGGCATCAACACATTCTCCAACACCGAGCAATGTGGCAGCAGGTGATGATCCTGGAAGACGAATCCGATCCGCCGATTGCGAAACGCGGCCAGCTCCGGTTCGGCCAGACGGAACGGATCGCGACCGTCGATGGTAAGCCCGCCTTCGGTCGGCGGTTCGAGCGTGCCGAGGATGTTGAGAAGCGTGCTCTTTCCGGAGCCGGACGGACCCATGATGACGACCGCGTCACCTTCATTCATCGTCAGCGAGACGCCTCGCAACACCGCAAG
>JBDRKQ010000147.1:0-9408 GCA_043813895.1 Planctomycetota bacterium | reverse complement strand
CGTCGGCGCGGAGGTGCGGCCTCTGCCGCCCTACAGTCCCGATTTCAATCCGATCGAGAAGATGTGGAGCAAGGTCAAGGAGTTCCTGCGCGACGCCAAGGCGCGAACACAAGAAGCCCTCTTCAACGCCATCGCCTCCGCCCTGAAGACCGTGACGCCTCAAGACGCGATGGGATGGTTCGCATCATGTGGCTATGTGCCACCTCATTATTAAAATGCTCTAAATCGCGAAATCAATCAGGCCGGCGTTTCTTATGACCTGATTCTGCTTGTGAACGCTAACACGCCATGGAAACTGTCGCGATTTCAGTTGAGCACGCCCACGCCCAGGTTCACGACGACGTTCAGGCCGTCGACCAGATCAACTTTGACATTGCGATCGCCGGTCTGAATCGTGAGGGTCTGCGTATGGCCTGTCGCGAATCGCAACGTATAGGTGCCGGCCTGTGAGACCTCAAACGAAAAGCCGCCGGCGACGTTTGTGTTCTTGGTCACGCCGGCGAGTGTCACATCGGCGCCGGCGCTCCCCTCGCCGTAGTCGTACTGCCCGTTGGCGTTGGCGTCGGTGTAGACCACGCCGAGGACGAACGTGCTGCCCGAGGGCGGCGTGCCGTAGTCCTGCGTCTGCATGACCGCGTTGTAAGTCGTCCCGGCGTCGGTGTAGCTTCCGACCATCGCGCTGATGCCGACCTCGCGGAATGCCTCGTTCAACATGGTTGTCCTGTGGCCGCGATCCGAGACGCCCGCGTCCACAAACAAGTCCGTATGCTCCTCCTCCACGGTTTGCACTTCGTCGAGAACGCCGGTCGAACCGCGCCAGGCAAGGTTTTCGCCCGCCGACGTGTAGGCGTAACCGGCGTTCGTGATTCGCTGGAAGGGCGTCGTGCCTTCGAGCGAGTTGTGCTCGAAGTAGTCTCGCGTGAGCATGTCCTGGCTGTGCTCCTGCGCGGCGAGATTGAGCGAGGCATTCAGGGCGAGCGGCTGCTTGGGATCGGCGGTCATCTCGCTGCCGGCGGGCACGCCTTCGTTGAGCGCGATGCCGGCCGCGGCTGCTTCAGCCGTGGGCTTGAGCCTGGCTCGGTTGATGCGCTCGAGAGAAAGCTGTTCCAGGAGAGACGCGGCGATCGAAGCGATACCGGAGCCACCGCCGTTCGTGCCGCTGCCTGGGACGCTAATGTTGCAGCTTGTCGTGAGCGCGACTGCCAGCAGACACCAGCCAACGTGCTGAACGTACCGCCCTACCAGGTTCTTGCGCATGGGAACGCCTCCCCCTTGACATATCGACAATTCATCGCCTGACACGAGTATAGCGTTTGATCCACTTCCACCCAATGGACGTCCGATACAGTGTGCCGTTGTCTTCTCAACCCATGGAATCCCAGGCGAGACGCCGGCGCCACAATTACCGGTGCCACGGAAAGCTCGTCGAAGGGCAAGTCGACTCCACGGCCGGATGTTCCAACAACTTGAGGTTTCGGCTCGCTGGCCCCCGGCCTTTTGACTTCTGGCCCCAACCCGTTTGAAATGGGCCGCTGCTCGGGGCACAATGCTGCTATTCGCCAATTCGAGGGTTTTCGGAGCACCTGATGCGGGCATTCGAGAAGTTCACCGAGTGGCTGGCCGGCGTCGTCTGGACGCCTTACCTGTTCTTCCTCCTCCTGGGCTGCGGTCTGCTGTTCTCCATCGTGACGAAGATGGTGCAGCGCCGCGCACTCACCCACGGCATCCAATGCATTCGGGGCAAGTTCGACAACCCCGACGACACCGGGCACATCTCGCACTTCCAGGCGTTGTGCGCAGCCCTCTCCGCGACGATCGGCCTGGGCAACATTGCCGGCGTGGCCACGGCCATCACGGTTGGCGGTCCCGGCGCGGTCTTTTGGATGTGGATCGTGGGCTTTTTCGGCATGGCGCTCAAGTTCGTCGAGTGCTCGCTCTCCACGATGTTCCGTGACGAGCGCGACGTGCCCGACCCGAGCGCGCCGGCACTGGTCGAAGAAGACGCCGAGGCCCACGCTCTGGAGTTCAGGGCCAAGCGGTTCAAGTGCCCGCACGCGGGCTGCAACTTCAAGAACCTGCCCTCGGCGGAATACTGCGCGAGATGCGGTCGTCGGCTGCCAAATCCGGAAACGCCCCGCGACGATCAGACGGCCGACCTGCCGACGGATGCGGAGGCGAGGTCGCGAGGCGAAGTCCGCGGCGGCCCCATGTGGTACATCCAGAAGGCGCTCGTCGACCCGCTCAAGGCCCGCGGCAACCCGATGTGGGTGCTGTTCAAGATCCTGGCGGTTGTCTACGCCTTCGTAGTCGCGGTGGCGTCCTTCGGCGGCGGCAACATGTACCAGGCGTGGAACGTTGGCAACACCGTGAATACGACCTTCGGCGTGGACCCGAGAGTCACGGGCGTCGTCATCGCATTCCTCGTCTCGCTTGTGATCATCGGCGGTATCAAGCGAATCGGCGCCGTGGCCAGCAAGCTCGTGCCGTTCATGTGCGTGGTCTACGTTCTGGGGGCGCTCGTCGTGCTTCTGCAGAACGTGGCGGTCATTCCCGAAACCTTCGCTCTGATCTTCAAGGCCGCGTTCAACCAGACCGCTGGCGAAGGGGCTTTCGCGGGCATTGGTGTTTACGCGGCATTCGAGATCGGCCTCCGCAGGGCTCTCTTTTCCAACGAGGGCGGGCAAGGCTCGGCCGCGATCGCGCATGCCGCTGCGAAGACCGATGAGCCGATCCGCGAAGGCGTCGTCGCCGCGATCGGCCCGTTTGTCGATACGATCATCATCTGCACCATGACCGCGCTGGTGATCCTCAGTACGGGCACGTGGAATCGTCCTGCCGTCGGCACGGTCACGGCCGTCAACGAGGACGTCATCACGGTCACAATGACGCCGGATTCGGAGATCCCCGACAAACTCCGCGGGCCGCACTACGCCGACCTTGCCGATGAGGACGTCGAACTCTGGGTGTTGGTGGAACGCCCGCAAGGCGAGGAGCCCACGCGGCTGACCGCAAGGAAGCACAGCTCGCTCCATGGCCTGACAGCCGATCAGCTTGCGGCGATCTCCTCGTTCGAGATGACGCTGACGCGAGCGGCGGAGGAGAAAGACCCCGAGGCTTACGAAACGAAGGTGGCAAAGATCGCACCAGGCCAACCCGTCCACCTCGCGATCGACGCTGCGCAGATCACACGGTTCGCGCTGGACACCATCGGCGTCGGCGTCGGCCGGTGGATTATCGTCGTCGGCGTCAGCCTCTTCGCGTTTAGCACGATGATCAGTTGGAGCTACTACGGCGAGAAGGGTACGGAGTTCCTGCTGGGGCCGGCCGCGATTCTGCCGTACAAGATCCTGTTCGTGATTGCGATTTTCCTGGCATGCACGATCCAGGGCTTCGAGACGGTGTACGACTTCTCAGACGCGATGGTCGGCCTGACCGTCTTCTGCAACCTGCCGGCTTGTCTACTTCTGATGCCGATCATTGTCCGCGCCGGCCGCCATTACTTCAACCGTCTCGACTCGGGCCGGATGCCGATGACGAAGTAAGCCCGGTCATTCCGCTGACCGTCAGCCTGCGCGTGGCGTTGGTCCCCCGCGCCCTTGATTCTCGGAACCCACCGCCCATAAAATGAGTGGCGCAGAGAGAAAAACAAGCCTTCGGAACGACAAACCGGGCAGCATCGACCCGCCCGACATTCAGCCCCGCCTTGATTCAAGCTGTCTGCAATTGCTGCCGCCAGAGTACCAGAACGAAATGCCGCACCTTCAACGCACGAGGTTAGCAATCATGTCGAGATATGGTCTAGCCTGCGCGCTGCTTTTTGGCGCGCTCGCACAGCCCGGTTTGGCGCAAGAGGATGAGAAATCGAGCAAGGTTATCATCGAGGGTCGGGAGTACGAGATCTACCCGGCCGACAAGCTTCGCGCCCGTGGGTTCGATGTGCCGGAGATACCGCACGATCAGAATGCGGCGTGGGTCTACGTCGAGGCCATGAACGCCATGGTCGATCTGCCGACCGATCTGGGCACGGCCTACGAATCCGCGCTCGACGGTCAATGGCCCGAGGGCGAAGACGGCGAACGGTTGGCCCAGTGGCTCGGCTCGAACAAGCAATCACTCGATTTGGTGCGGCACGCCTCCAACATGGAGCAGCACTACATGCCGATCTGCGGCGGCGAGAGCGACGCTCTGATCACGACGATGCTGCCGACGCTCTCCCCTTCGCGGCAGTTGGCAAAGATGCTCTCCGTCGAGTCGACGTATCACTTGTCGCAGGGCAACGGAGAGGCGGCAATCGATGCGATGTTGACTTGCCGGCGGTTCGGCAATCAAGTCGGCAAGGGCAAGATGATCATCGAGGGTCTGGTCGGCATGGCGATGAGCGGGGTGGCGGACCGGGGCCTGGTGCGGGCGGCCGAGTCCGGCGTCTGCGAGTCAGAGGCACTAATAGCGGCCGTCGCGGAAATGGAGGTGATGGCGGACGCCCTCCCAACATTTGAAGAGATGATGCGAGGCGAGCAGCAGTGTGCCGAGTCATTCATCGACGACGCCCTCGACATCCCGGGAGTGATGGGCGCTCTGCGTGGCGGCGGATGGACAGGAAGTCGGTCGGGAGCAAGCGGCTGGGGGCGCCTGGCGGCCCGGCTGAAGCGCCTCTATCTGCCTGACCGCGCGATGAAGAAGCACGTCCGAGACCACTTCGACACGATCATCAAGGCGACGCGCCACGAAGACGGGACCGTCGGGATGGTGCTCGATGAGGCGGACCTCTTCAAGCAGATTCCCGGTTGGGATGTCATGGCGAGAATCTACTTGCCTTCGCTTGCCCGAGCACACGAATTGACCCTTATGACCGAAAGCAACTTCGCCCGCACGCGCATGAAGCTGGCGGTCGCGGCATACAGCGCAGAGCACGGCGAGCCCCCTCCCTCGCTTGAGGCACTCGTTCCCGGGTACGTCCAATCGGTCCCGGCCGACCCTATGACCGGCTACGACTTCGAGTACGCAGTGTTGCCCGGCGAAAAGGCGGCAGTCGCCGGTCTGGATAGAGTCTCGCGCGAAAATGAGGAGGAGTTGCGCAAGAAGCGTCGAACGCCTGCGATTCTCTCGCCGCGAGCGTCGAAGTGGCGCCGGGTTACGCAATCGTTCTGCGAGCGGTACAAACTCGACGACACCCAACGGACCTCGGCGGAGGCCATTCTGCGAGACCTGGAGGCACGAGCGGCGCGATTCGAGCAAGTCCACGGTGCCAAGCTCCAGCAACTCGTCGATGAGGGTCAAGCCGATGAGCTTCGCCAGCACATGGGCCCGCTCGATGAGATGTTCGTCGAGCTTCGGAAGCGACTCGATGCGCTGCCCACCGCCAAGCAGCGCCGCGCCGCGACGGGAACAGAAAAGTAGAGTGCCTGGTCCCCCACCCCTTCCAGGGGTGGGGGACGGATGAAAAGAGAAAGGTCGGTGCGTCAAGACGCACCCTATACGATTGGACACAACGATGAAGACAAGCACACGACTTCTCTTCGGCGTGGTTCTCACGACGGCATTCATCCGGCCGCAAAGTGCAACAGCGCGCGACTCTCTCATCGAGCTGATCCCGGACAATGCGTTCACCGCGCTGTACATAGAGCGCCCCCAACGCACACTTTCGCCGACCCTCATCAAGCCGATCTTCGCAGCCGTGAGCGAGAGCGATGCCACCGCGGCGACACTCGTTGAGGCAGTCAAGCGCATCCCGGGGCCGATCCTCATCGGCCTGATCACGCCGCCGCCGAACGGGGATGACGCGCCCGACGTCTTCTTTGCGATGGACCTGACCGGACCGCCGGTGGATGCCGACGAGTTGATGGAGAAGGCGTTCCTCCCGGCACTCGATCTCATCCGGAGCGGCCCGCAAACTCAACCACTCAAGCTGGAAAAGGGCAAGACTTCGAGCCGCGTGCTGATGGGCGGTGAGACGCTCCTCGCCTATGCCGTCAAGGACAAGGTCTTGTTCGGCGCGACGAAGCCTCAGTTGCCGCTCCGGTGGGTCCGTGGAGAGTGGCCGAAGAAGCAATGGGTCAAAATGCCTGGCGTTCGGCGACTGCTCGGGCGTCTGCCGGATGAGTTCTCCGCCAGGCTGCTGATTAATCCCGTTCCGCTATTCAAGTTCATCGAGAAGCTGCAGCCCAACAGCCCGGATGAAGTGGTGCTCAAGACATTAGCGCCGGAGGACGTTCTGGCGGGCGCGATCGATCTGACCTGGGATCGGTGGACGCTATCCGCACGGGCGACGATCGCCCTGGTGGAGGACTGCCAAGGGGTCGCTCGTGTCCTGGCCAGGCCGACCCATCCCGCCCGAGTGCTTGGCGTCTTTCCCGAGGACTTTCTCGCCGTCGGCCGAATCGGCTGGAAAAACGCGGCAGGCATCTTCAACGGGCTCTACGAACTCACGGACCAATTCGACGAGACGATTTCCGCCGAATACCGGGAAGAGCTGGCCGAGTTCGAGAAGGAATCCGGCGTCGATTGGGATGCGGGTATCCTCGGCAACCTGGTCGGGGAAGTTGCATTTGGCGTCCGCGTGGACTTTACGCGGCCGAGCCCGGTCGGTTGGGCGGTCGTGTTTCCGCTGGCAGATGAGGCGAAGTTCCGCGAGCAGTTCGACAAGCTGGCGGAACACTTCGAGTTGCCGTTTGAGGAGGTCGAGGTTGAGGGCGTCCGTGTTCGCAAGACGACGATGAGCAGAATCGAGCCAGCCGAGGGCGTGGAACTGCCGGCCGTCGTCTCAGGATTCCCGAAGACGTTCTTCCTTGCCCAGCAACACAGCCTGTTGATCGTCGGCAGCGATGCCGCGACCGTTGCGGACGTCGCTAAGCAGGCTGCGGGCGGCTTGAAGGCCGAGCCCGCCGGGGCGAATCTACGGGCCTGCTACAACCGGCTGGGCGACCCGAATCACTTGGCCGTCATGCTCGACGTCGAGCAACTTCGGAAGAAGGTGCCGGTCATCGGCATGGCGGTCGGCCCCCGGTTGGCGCCCGCGGTGGCCGAGGGGTTCGTCGGCGTGGCGGTCGCAGTGGAAGAGCACGTTGTCAGCGCGGAGTTGCACTGGTCTTCTCGAAGCGCGGGCGCGAAGCCTCGCGAGACGCAAGGCGCCGAGATGCCGGCGATCGGCACCGAAGAAGTCATGCTCGAACTTGGCACGGCCGTCGCCCGATCCTTTGCCCAGGCGCGGGCACAAGCGAAACGCGTCGTCAGCATGTCGAACATGCGCGGCATGGGCCAGGCGCTATACATCTATGCAGACAAGCACGGCGGCGCATTCCCCGAAAGTCTCGAAGCCCTACTGCGCGCCATACCGGATGCGTTGAGCCTGAAGATGTTGATCAGCCCCTACGATGGTCGGGGACCTGAGTCCATTGACGATGTGGAGCGCGACGCCTACGTCGTTTATCGTCCAGGCTTGACTACAGGTAGCATTCCGACGGAAGTCGTGATGGCCGAGCGCACGCTCCATGATGGCGGAGCGAACTTCCTGTTCCAGGACGGGCATGTCGAGTTCATCGAGGAGCCACATGCCACGCGTTTGTTGGAGATGATCGCCAATGGTGAGGAGCACGTCTTGTGGCCGTCGGAGTAGGTGGGCGGTGACCGTGAAGGAGCCGTTGGCGTTTGTCGGATGGGCCCTCTTGTTTGCGCAGGGACCGCTTGCTTACACGTGCGGCTCTGCTCGGTGCGGGGACGCCCGATAACGCCGGTCGATTGACCTGTTGGTCACATAGGCTTAAGCTAATGCATCGTGAAATGCGAGCGTGGGGGACGTTCAGCCTCCATGTCTGACCGCGTCGGCAATGTGAGTCGAGGATAAGGTGATGATTCGCAACGGCACGTTGTTCGGGCTGGCCGTGCTGGCCGCTGTTGTTGTCGGCTGTACGAAATCAGAGGAGCCGCCGCAATCGGCCCAGACCGCCAAGGCCGGCCTGATGCCCGGCGCCCATCCCGGCGTCGAATCGATCTACACGGCCGACCAGACGCAAACGAAGCTGGCAGGCGAACGCGAAATCTCCTACGAACCGCTGGATTCGTTTCGAGGCAACGATACCCCGGAACCGAAGAAGCGACCGACCGCCAAAGTCGCGCGGCATCCACGGTCCAAGCCCAAGCGCGCGGACGGCAAGCCCGGCCTCTTCTCGCGGATGAAGGCTGGCATCGCGGGCACGATGGAGCAGGCCGCGTCGGGTGTCGCCGCTGCGGGTGCTGGTGCAGGTGCGCCGCCCGCTCCCCCCGCGGGACAGGGCGATTTTGATAATGCCGACAAAGAGGAGTCTGAGGAAGACGAGGACGCTTCCGAAGACGATGATGAGAACGCAGACGAGGACGCGGACGATCTCGACGATGATGAAGACGATGCCGATGACGAGGATGCGTCCGACGACGAAGATGTTGATGACGAAGAGGACGCCGAGGACGAGGAGGTGGACGAAGAGTAGGGCCTTTCTATCGTTTTCAACAAGCGCGCACGGAGCTTTGTCGTACCGGCCGACGCCTGCCGTTATACTATCGATCCAGTCGGCGGCGGTCGATTCTCCGCCATCGGATGGTTCGAGCACATGTCAATCGATGAAGACGTCGTTCAGGCACACAGCGTCGCCGAAGCCTATCTCTATCTGAAAGTCACGCGGTGCCGGGCCTGCGGTCAGGGGCCGCTCAATCAAACGAACGACCTGACCAAAACGCAATCCGCACCCGGCGGCTGGTCACTGAAGACGCGGTGTGGCGGATGCGGTCGCACGGATCGCCTCTGCTTCTCGATCACCCCCACGCCGACGCGAGAAGGCGCCGAATCGGGCGTCATCAATCCGACACCGCAGCGATCCCAGGCCATCGACCTGCTCGGCTGGCTGACCTTGTTCCAGGCGATACTCGAAGCGTCGGCCAAAGAGACAAACAAAGAGTCCGCCCGGCAGCTCGTCTGCGAGGCGGGCCTCTGCCTCGATGAAGCGATGAAGTTCTACACCGCGAAGGAGGAACTGCCATCCGAGGACGCCTTCTACTCAGAGGACGCCCGCCGGCGGTTCCGCGACCATCCCCAGCAGTTTGCCCAGTCCAAGTGGCGTGAGAGACGCCTGCGACTGCCCGATGCACGGGCAAGGACCCGACCGGCCGATGCGCCGACGCGACGGCGCTGGTGGCAGCTCTGGCGCCAAAAGCCAAGGCGGTGAAACGGGCGAGCCACAGACTCATCGCTCTCCCAGCGCCTCGCCATCGGGCAAGGGCTTGCCGTGCGGAATGTTGTCTGTCTCCTCAGAACCGACGGCAGAACACGGTTCGGGAGCTTGCCATATGACATCGCCATTCCTGCCGTAAAGCAGGATTCTCCCTTCGCCGGTCACTGGATCACGGAATAGCTCAACCACCCGCTCACCCAGCTCGGTC
>JBDRKQ010000146.1:0-11797 GCA_043813895.1 Planctomycetota bacterium | reverse complement strand
TAGGCCTTTCACATCTTCGGAAGGCCGCGCGGACTGAAGTCCGCGGCTCATCGCTCCACTACCGCGGCTCCTCACTCCACTACCACGTCACACTGCTATCCGCCAAGCCCGAGCCAGCCTCCGATGATCGGCCCGTACTTGACGACCAGACCGGCAAACACGATCGAGACCATGCTCATCAGCTTGATCAGGATGTTCAGCGAAGGGCCGCTGGTATCCTTGAACGGATCGCCCACCGTGTCTCCAACGACGCCGGCCTTGTGATCCTCCGAGCCCTTGCCGTACACGATCATGTCGCCCTTCCCAGCCTTCATCGCGGCATCCGCACGCGCCACAAGATCGCCGAAGATCGCCACCGGCAGCTTCCGGCGGTACTTCTCTTGATCCCCCATGATGTCCTGCGCCGTGATCCTGCCGTAGGTCTCGATCCACTTCTTGGCGTTGTCCCAGGCCCCGCCGGAGTTCGCCATGAAGATCGCCATCGCGAAGCCGCTCGTCAGACCGCCCGCCAGCAGTCCCATCACGCCAGGCACATCGAACAGCAGCCCCACCAACACCGGCACGACAATCGCCAACATCGACGGGATGATCATCTCCCGCTGTGCGCCACGCGTCGAAATCTCCACCGCCTTCGCGTAGTCGGGTATCTTGCCACCATCGTGATCAACCTGTTTCCGGGGCCAGTTGTCCGGGTTCGCGACATAGGCCTCGTCGTGACCCTGAACGCGCAGGTACGCACGCATCTTCGCAAACTGGTTGCGACACTCGATCATCATCCGACCGGCCGCACGGCCGACCGCCTGCATGGTCATTCCACAGAACAGGAACACCAACAACACACCGCTGAACATGCCGCAGAGCGTCTTCGGGTTCATCAGCGTCACGTCGTAAAACTGCATGTACTGCGCCAGAGACGCCTTTCGCGAAGACACCAACCGAAAGTGCTGCCCCTCAAACAGGGCCGTCCGCACGTTCTCCTCGTCCGGCGCCGACAAGCCGCTTATCATCGCGCCCGCCGTGAGTGCTTCCGGAGGCGAACTCGGTTCGAGGACCATCAGGCAGTCGAAGTCCCCGTCACCCTTGCCCTCGCCGATGCGCATCGCCATCTTGCGGTGCCCGAAGTACGTCGCCTGGTGCAAGTCCGGGCTTTCAACGACCTGAACGATTTCCGCCCGAGCCTCTCGAATCTGCCCAATGCGAACCTCCTCGACATACGCCGCCAGCAGTGCCAAGGCGGTCAAGGCGGCGGAGCCGATCGCGAAGCCCTTGCCCGTCGCGGCCGTCGTATTGCCCAGCGAATCGAGCGCGTCTGTGCGCTCCCGAACGATCGGGTCCTGCCCGGTCATCTCCGCATTGCCGCCGGCGTTGTCGGCGATAGGCCCGTATGCGTCAGTCGCCAGAGTAATCCCCAGCGTCGCGAGCATACCGACTGCCGCAATGCCCACCCCGTACAGACCGAGCAGGAACTCAGAACCCCCGCCCGCGCTGACGAACGCCACGAGGATCGCAACGATGATCGTCGCGAGCGAAGCCCACGTGCTCCTCATGCCTGTCGCGATACCCGAAATGATCACAGTCGCCGGGCCGGTAATCGCTTGCTCGCTGATCTTCTTGGTCGGCTTAAACTCGTAGCTCGTGTAGTACTCAGTCGCATAGCCTATGATGTTGCCCGCCACGAGGCCCGCCATAACCGCGCCCCACACGCCCCATGGGTTCACACCCTGAACGTCCTTGAGCAAGAGGTTGCACACCACTGCGGCCGCAATAGCGATGAGCACGCTGCTGCCGTAAATGCCCACCCGCAACGCCGTGAGCAACTGCCCCATCGTCGCGTCCTCTTTCGTGCGGACCATCAAGATGCCGACGATCGAGAGCATGATGCCGATTCCCGCTAGGACCATCGGCGTGGAGAGCATCTTCAACGCGGCGCTGAAGCCGGCCTCTTCACTACCGTAGATCGCGCTCATCGCGGCCACCCCCAATGCCGCCGTCGCCAGGATCGAACCGCAGTAGGATTCGAACAGATCCGCGCCCATGCCCGCCACGTCGCCCACGTTGTCGCCCACGTTGTCCGCAATCGTTGCAGGGTTCCGCGGGTCGTCCTCGGGAATGCCGGCCTCAACCTTGCCCACCAAGTCGGCGCCGACATCCGCAGCCTTCGTGTAAATACCTCCGCCAACACGGGCGAATAGCGCTTGCGAGCTTGCTCCCATCCCGAACGTCAGCATCACGACGGTGATTTCATTTAGGCTCATGTTCTGAGCAAAGTCCCACGGAAGCCAACCGCTGTAGAGAACGGCGAACCACCCGACGATGTCGACCAGGCCGAAGCCCACGACGACCAGGCCCATGACCGCACCACTACGAAAGGCCACGATCAAGCCGTCGTTCAGAGACTTCCTTGCACCTGCCGTCGTCCGGTGGGATGCCCGCGTGGCGGTACTCATACCAAGGAATCCGCACAGACCGCTCCAGAAACCGCCGGTCAAGAACGCCGCGAACACGATCTGATGTTGAACGTGTAGATACCACCCCATGACGAACAGGATGATCGAAACGACGACGAAGAAAGCGAAAACAACCTTGTACTGCTGCCACAGGTACGCCATAGCGCCCTCGCGGACGTAGGACGAAACGCGCTTCATGTCCTCGTCGCCCTCATCGGCCTTCATCATCTTCACATAGAAGATCATGGCGAAGATCAGCGCCAATCCCGCTCCGATCGGCGCCACCCACCAGATAGAGGGGACCTCGCTGAAGGAGTGCCCGGTGCTGACCGTCGATGCCTCCACCGGCTCAGTCACCCCGTCGCTCTGGGCATACGCGACGCCGGCGCATGAAAGCAGCAGGGCCAGAGCCGCCGCGAAGGCGACAACGTAAATCGACCGCGTCTTTCTACTGATCCTTGATGCCACTACTTCTTCTCCTGGTGCTTGCTCACAAATAGATACTCATCAGCGACAAGCGATGCAGGCAGAGCGCCCGCGATAGACGACTCGCCGCTCCATCCCGAATGACAATGCATTATCGTGAACACATGCCCGCCGCCCGCGCGCGGCCGGACATCTGACCGAGGCAGTGTATCGTCCCGGTGCGAAAACACAAAAGCCCTCGATTGCCGTCTGACGCCCCCCCGCGGCGACCAACGAGGCCCGCGAAATCGCCACCGCGACGCGCGAGCGGTCGAGAACGTCCGGTGGCACACGTCTCGGCGACGGTAGCATCGAAAATCCGCCGGGGCCGAAGAGGTTCTCGCGATACAACCTTCTCCCTCGCAAGATGTTACGGCCGACCAGCGAGCCGCGGACTCCAGCCCGCGCGGCCGTCTGGCTACGACAAACGGCACGATTCGGAACGGGGCATTCGGCACGACCTCACCGGATTTGGTAACATGCCGGGATCGTAGGGCTCGCGTTGTTCGCGCGGGCACGAGCCGGATGTCGCTCGATTTTCCGCTTGATCGGAGAAGATAACCCCGCATCCTCGGAGCTTCGCCCATGCTGAACCAACACTCGCACGGCATCGCCGGCCTTTGTCTCGCGACACTCATCCTGGGATTCACCACGCCCACCGCCCTCGCGCAGTCAGCGGACGCCAAGCACATCACCATCGAGGGCTCCGCCCCCGGCACCGACGCCAACGCCATGGAACAGGCAAAACAAGACGCACTTCGCAGGGCCGTGGAGCAGGCATGCGGCACGTTCATCACATCCCAAACCAAGGTCAAGAACTACGAAGCGGTCTATGACAAGGCCATGTCACTTGCCGCCGGTTACGTTACCGAGTTCGACATCCTCGCCCGCCGCACCGAAGCCGGCGTGAGCTACTGCAAAATCCACGCTGTGGTCTCCAAGGCCAGCTTCGAAAAGGAGTGGGTCAGGCTCCTCCATACCATCGAAGCAGAGGGAAACCCCCGCTGCATGGTCGTCGTCGTCGAAGACAACAACACCGATGACGATCATCCGCCCAAGACCAACGGCGTCGTGCAGAGCGTCCTGGAGAACTTCTTCCTCGACAAGGGCGTGCAGCTCATGGACAAGGGCGCATCGGACGCGGCCCGCGACCGCGACGTCTCACTCGCAGCCATCAACGACGAGATCAACAAGTTGGCCGCAATGGCCGCCGCCTTCAAGGCGGACGTCCTCGTCAAAGGCGTCGCGGAGGCACGACGCGCGGGCGCCACCGAGATCGGCGGCCGAACGCTCTACAAATGGACCGCAACGATCAGTATCCGCGCCTACCACGCCGACAGCGCCCAACTGATCATGTCCGATTCCTATTCGGCGTCCCAGGCCAGCGTTCACGGAAATGCCGGCGGGGACGACGCCCTGCGGAAGTGCGCATCCGACAACGCCGCGAAGATACTCAAGGACATCGGCCAGTCGTGGCGAAAGCGCCAGAACATCCGACGCGTCTGCCAGGTTACGCTCGTCAATTGCCCTCGTCCGGACTACAAGGCGTTCGAGACCGCGATGCGAAAGGTCGCCGGCGTTCAGAATGTCCATCTCAAGGAGATGGTCAACAACGTCTGTCAGGTCGACATCGATTGGGCCTACGACCTCGAACGACTCGTGACACGAATCGAATCGCTCGATGTTGAAGGCACAACCTATGTCGTTACCGAACAGACCCACGATCGCGTCACGATCAAACTCGCCAAGTAGCCCCGCCTGAATCCGCTCGCCTTGTGATTCGCGATGCAGACCGGGATAATGCGCGCAGGCCGTACCGCGCGCGGTCAATCGGAGCCGCCCGATGTCGACAGGGAAACGCGACGACCTTCTCAGCTTCACGCTCAACGGACGACCCGTCACGGTGGAGAGTTCGCAGGATCTCTCCCTGCTCGACGCGCTTCGCAACCGGCTCGGGATCACCTCGCCCAAAAACGGCTGCCAGCCGATGGGTCAATGCGGCTGCTGCACCGTGCTCGTTGACGACCGCCCGACGCTCTCGTGCCGGATGCCCGTTCGCAAGGCCGCCGGCAAGAGGGTCACGACCCTGGAGGGCCTGTCCGACGAAGCGCGGCGCCTGCTCGCCGAGTGCTTTGTCCGCGCAGGCGGTGTGCAGTGCGGCTTCTGCATCCCGGGCATTGCGATCAGAAGCTACGCACTGCTCGAGACGAACCCCAACCCGACCCGGGAAGAGATCGAGGACGAACTCACCGCCCACCTGTGCCGGTGCACGGGCTACCAGAAGATCGTCGACGCCGTCGAACTGCTGGCCGCCGTCCGACGGGGTCAGCACCAGCTCGATGACGCAGGTGACGCCGGCGAAGTCGGCACACCGCTTCCAAAGTACGACGCCCGCAACGCCGTGCTCGGCCAGCGCAAGTTCATCGACGACATCTCGATCCCAGGCATGGCCTTCGCCGCAATGCGATTCAGCGACCACCCGCGGGCACTCGTCAAACGGATCGACACGTCCGCCGCCCAGGCCGCCGACGGCGTCCTCCGGGTCATCACCTGGCGCGACGTGCCGGGCGATCGTCACGTCGGCCTCATCGAGCAAGACTGGCCGATCCTTATCGCGGAAGGTGAGGAGACACGCTACGTGGGGGACGTCCTCGCGGCCGTCGTCGCAGCCGATCCGCAAGCGGCCCGCCATGCCGCTGATCTCATCAAGATCGACTGTGAGGTTCGGCCGCCCGTCACCGACCCCGCCGAGGCCCTGCGGCCCGAGGCTCCCAAAGTCCATGTGTCGGGCAACCTGCTCGAACGTTCCGCACTCGCCCGAGGCGACGTGAACACCGCATTCTCCCAAAGCGCGCACATCGTCGAAGCCCAGTGGCAAACACAACACATCGAGCACATGTTCCTCGAACCAGAAGCCTGCATCGCAGTGCCGATCGACAGCTGCGACCTGCAACCGGCCGCCTCCGGCATTTCGCTATTCGCCATTCGCAATGCGCTATTCAACACCCTCCACCACGGCGAAACGATTGACCCCGCGACCGCCCTTCCCCCGCAGCATCGCGGCCTCTACATCCTCTCCCAGGGGCAGGGCGTCTTCGACGACAGGCGGCAGATCGCGCAAATCCTCGGCTGGCCTGTCGAGCGCGTCGCCGTCGAGCTGGTTGCGAACGGCGGCGCTTTCGGCGGCAAGGAAGACATGTCCATCCAGGGTCAAACGGCCCTGGCAGCCCATCTCCTCGGGCGACCGGTCAAGACCGTTCTCACGCGCAAGGAGAGCATCCGTCTCCATCCCAAACGCCATCCCATCCGCCTGCACTACAAGATCGGTTGCGACGCCGACGGACGACTCACCGCCCTACGGGCGCGAATCCTCGGTGACACCGGCGCCTATGCCTCCGTCGGCGGAAAAGTCCTCGAACGCGCTGCCAGCCACTCCGCAGGACCGTATCGCATTCCAAACCTCGATATCGAGGCGTCCGCCATCTACACCAACAACCCGCCTTGCGGCGCTATGCGCGGTTTCGGTGCGAATCAGGCGGCCTTCGCAATCGAAGGCGCCCTGGACATGCTCGCGGAAAAGGTCGGCATCGACGGATGGGAGATGCGGCATCGCAACATCCTGGAGCCCGGCGACACCTTCTGCACCGGCCAGAAGATGACCAAGCCTTTCGGTCTGCGGACGACCCTCGAAGCCGTCAAGGACGCCTACCGATCGGCCAAGTACGCCGGCATCGCCTGCGGCATCAAGAGTGTCGGAATCGGCAACGCGCTGCCCGAGAGCGGTCGGGCAAGCATCACCGTCGAGCCGGGCGGCCGCATCACGATCCGCAGCGGCTTCACCGAAATGGGCCAGGGCCTCTTCACGGTCCTCATCCAAACCGTCGTGGAGGAGACGCATTTGCCCGCCGAAATCATGGACGTCACCACGGACACGCGCGACGACCTGGATTGCGGCCAGACGACAGGGAGCCGAGGGACCTTGCTCGGCTGCCACGGCGCCATTAGCGCGGCACGCAAGCTCAAGGCCGACCTCGACGCAGGCCGAACGCTCGCGGACCTTGTCGGCAGTGTGTACGAGGGGCGATGGGATTGCCTTCCGACCGACAAGTTCGGCGCCGGCGTACCCGACCCCGTGACGCACCTGACCTACGGCTATGCCACGCAGGTCGTGATCCTGAACGACCAAGGCGCGATCGAGCGCGTCGTCGCCGCCCACGACGCCGGCCGCGTCATCAACCCAAAACTCGCCGAGGGTCAAATCGAGGGCGCGATCCACATGGGGCTCGGCCACGCCCTGACCGAAGAACTCGTCGTCGAGGGTGGCGAGATCAAGACCGACGACATTCGCAGCAGCGGCATCCTCCGCGCCAACCAGATGCCCCCTGTGGATGTCATCTTCATCGAAGAAGGCGATCCCGATTGCCCGTACGGTGCACGGGGCATCGGCGAAATCGGGCTCGTGCCGACCGCCGCGGCGGTCGCCGGCGCGTTATACTCGTTCGACAGGGTCCGCCGTTTGCGGCTGCCGATGCGCGACTCGCCGGCCGCGAAGGCGCTGGCGAAACCGTACCGCCGAATACGAAGAGACACATGAACCCTTACGTCCGTCTATTCGAGACACTCATTGCGGAGGTCGAACGAGGCCGCCGCTGTGCGTTCTGCGCAATCGTCGCTGCACGGGGATCCACGCCGCAGGTAAGCGGCGCCGCGATCCTCGTCCGCGAGGGCATGACAACCGAAGGCACGATCGGCGGCGGCTGCGTCGAGGCCGAACTGTGCAACCGCGCGTCTCGGCTCCTTCAGCAAGGCGAGTCGGCGCTACTCACCTTCGATCTCGATCACGACTACGGCTGGGACGACGGCCTCATCTGCGGCGGCAGCCTGTGCGTCGCCGTCATGACGATCCTCGACGAGGCCCAGGCCGTACCCTTTCGCCAGGCCGTGGCGGCGATCGGGCAAGGCCGACAGGCGTCCGTCCCGATCCGCGTGCAACATGAGGGCAAGACGCAGGAATACCGCCTGCTCATCGAGGCCCCCGCACGGCTTGTCATCGCCGGAGCAGGCCACGTCGGCGCGGAGGTCGCCAGGCTCGCCGTCGGGCTCGATTTCGAAACCTTCGTCGTCGACGACCGAGGCGACATGATGAACCGCGAGCGCCTACCGGAGCCCGTCGTACCGGTCGTGGGTGACATCGCCGCGACACTACGCCGGCAACCGATCGACGCCAACACGTTCGTCGTCATCGTCACGCGCGGCCACAAGCACGATGAAGAAGCGTTGCACGCCGTCATCGATTCCCCGGCTCGTTACATCGGCATGATCGGCAGCCGCCGAAAGATCAAGCTCATCTACGACGATCTCGTCGCGCTCGGCGTCCCGCGCGAGGGGCTCGATCGCGTCCGCGCCCCCATCGGCCTCGCCATCGGCGCCGTGACCGTGCCCGAGATCGCCGTCAGCATCGTCGCGCAATTGATCGAGGTCCGGCGAACATCCAAGCCCACGCGCGTCGAGGGGCCGTTCAGCGTTGAGGGACATCAAGGCGTCTCGGCAACCCAAGACCACCCACCGCACACCAATCGCCACGAACGGAGCGGCACATGATCAACGCCAGCGTCTATGCACTTCTCCTCGCTGCCGGGCAAAGCCGGCGGATGGGCCGGCCAAAGCAGCTCCTGCCCTACGGCGAGAGCACGATCCTCGACGCCGCCCTCGACGGCATCCTCGAATCGACCGTTGACGGCCTGGTGATCGTCGCCAATCCCGAGGTCGAGCGATTCCTCGGCGGCGACCTGCCCGAGCGGTGCCACGTCGCGGTCAATAACGACCCGGACAGCGAGATGCTGGCCTCCGTTCAGCTCGGGCTCGCGACGATCAAGGATGAGTTCGACCCGGCCCCCACCGACGGGATCATGGTCCTCCTCGCCGACCAGCCGCAGGTCACCGGTGGCACAATCACCACCTGCGTGGAGACGTATCGCCTGCCCAAGAGCCCACCAGGCATCCTCATCGCCACGTACCAGGGTCACCGGGATCACCCGACGATCTTCTCATGGAAGCTCATCCGCGAGGTTGCCGACTGGCCGCCCGACCGCAAGCTGAACGAGCTTGCACAACAACACGCCGACGCCGTCCGCGAATTGCGGATCACCACCGGTCCCCTGCCGATCGACGTCAACACGCCGGAAGACTACGACCGCCTCCGCCAATGATGAGAGCCGCGACTCTCAGAAACCGGTCGCCGTGTCATTCTGCGTTCGCCTTCGCACCGACGTGTGGCAAGCGTCACCTCGGAAGCAAGACGCACGTGTCACTCCCGTGACACGGAGAACAACGGCCCTCAACGAACGATTATTGGACCCGATCATCGATAGACTGGGGCGCCACCCACAGGGAACAACGATTTCAAGGTGCACGAGCAAAACAAAAGTTGTCTCCGTCTCCGCCTTCACTTCGGAATGGGGCGCACTTATGATATCCTGGTTTAGACGGAGGGTGGGTTTTTTGCACATCTCGACAGTCTGGTCTGGAGTCGGAACCCGCTGAACGGGAGAACCGGGAACACCAACGATAGAGTGGTCCTGCATTGGCACATTGTCAGAGGAATACGCATCATGTACGCTGCAAGAAACATAAACTGGTCAAGACTGCTTCAACTGCTGTGCATCTGTTCGTGTTTGGCACTTCCCGCGAAGGCGCCTGCGAACGACATCACCGACTGCAACGGCAATGACATCGATGACGCAACCGAGATCGCGGAGAACCCGGAGCTTGACTGCAACAACAACGGGGCGCTGGACATCTGCGAACTGACGGGCGACTTGGTTGCAACAGGCCTGCCTCTGTCGGAAGGCAAGTCGCTGTATACAGGCATTGTGTACCGGCTCAACCCCCTGAACGGCCAACTGGGCGACATCGCGACCTCGGACCCGGAAGAAGTGCTGTTCGCGGATATCGCCATCAACCCCACGAACGGCCAGATCATCACGGTGGAGTTGTCGGTCGTGACCGACAAACTGCTGGGCCAGCGGATGTTCAAGGTGAATCGGGATGCGGGGACCGTCGCGCCGCTTGCCAATCTGATTCTCGATGTTCACGTGCTCGGCCTGACGTTCGGTCCGGACGGCCGACTGTATGGCACTGCTTCCGGTTCGATTCAATCGAAGGGCCTGGCAATCACCGGCGATCGCCTGGTCAGGCTTGATCCCGCAAACGGCGGACTCTTGGAGACGTTGCAGACTGATCTGCTCGTGCTCGGCCTCGCCACGTCGCCCGACGGCGTGATCTACTCGCTCGGCTTCAGCGGTCTCCCGCCGGCCAAGGATTTCGGGGACGTGCTCTTGCGCACGCACAACCCCGACACCGGTGCGGTCACAAGCGAAATCGTTCTGACAGCGGACTCCCTGGAATTCTCGGTTCAGAGTCTGTACGGAATCGGCTTCGCGGCCAACGGCGTCCTGTACGCCATCGGAACGCCCCCGGACGGTCAGAAGTTCATAGACGCCACGCAGATCTTCTCCATCAATACGACGAGCGGCCTCGTCACCAGGGTCAGCTTCGCCTACCGGTTCCTGACCGGCCTCGGCGGAAGTCTTGGCGCTGCCGGCGACTGCAACAAGAACGGCGTGCTGGACGAGTGCGACGCGGCGCTCCTTCTTGGCGCGTGCCCGGAGGCCATCACCGTGCAGGCGCCGGATGAGACGGGCCTCGTTGTCGAGTATCCGACGCCCCCGACTGAAAACGGATGCAACGTCGTCGTCACGGTCGAGCCGCCGTCAGGCACGCTGTTCCCGATCGGCACGACCACCGTCACGGTGACCGCCACGGACGACCTTGGCGCCGAGGTCTCGTGCTCTTTCGACGTGACAGTGCTCGGGCCGGACGAGCCGGCGCCACAGCCCACCACGGGCGCGCCGCCACCCCCCTTCTGCCTGTTGTTCCTGTTCCAGAGCACCTGTGGCGTGCCCCTGTGCGGACCCTGCTTCCTCGCAGGCATGGTCAACACGTTCATCGGCCTGCTGGGCCTGCGGTGGTACGTGCGTCGGCGCTACACCCGACGACGACAACGCTGAAAACTCTCCAGCCGCCGCGGCAATTGACGATCAACGATGGTTGACTGGCGATTGCCGCGGCGGCTTCTTTGCTTTTCGGCGTTTCGCCATTTCTGTTGCCGGCTCTCTTTCGCGATTCGCTATTACCCCTTCTTCGCCGCCTCTTCGCGTTCGACCAGCTCACAGTACTGCATGATGAGGTCGGCTGCATCACCGCCGGCATCCGGGGCGCCCCCTTTGCGGAAGAGCCCGTGGCGTCGGATCATCACCTGCGTGTTGACGGCCGTCTTGTAGGCGTCGGTGAGGCGTTGGATGTGTCGCGGGGAGACGTCCTCGAAGGCGAGCACTTCGAGCAGCCGCTGGGCGAGCGCCTTGGGCAATACGGCAGGCAGGTCCGTCCCCGCCCCCGAGGTCGCCTCGGCCATCTCGAACATCGCCACCTGCGAGCGGACCCGGCGGGCGTAGCGGTAGAAGGCGTGGTACGTGATGCCGGAGTCGGCGAGCTTGAACTTGGCGAAGACGCCTTTGTAGGTCGGCGGCTCGCGATCGATGATCGCTTTGTTGATTTCGCGGCGGCGGTCGGAGGTGATTCTCTCGAAGATCGATGAATTGCTCTCCTGCTTTGCGACGAGATCGACGGCTTGATCGTTGTGCATTTTTTTTGCCTTTTCTTTTCGCGGGCCATGCTTGGGTGGTTCAACTGGCTCCGACAGCACCCGTTTACACCAGAAAAAGTGCAAACGCCCGCAAACGCCCGCAAAGTCTTCGGACCGCGGTGTCGTTTGTTTGGGTGCGATTGCATCGGGTCCGTTAGAGAGTCGTGCTCAGCGCTTCGGG
>JBDRKQ010000145.1:0-25416 GCA_043813895.1 Planctomycetota bacterium | reverse complement strand
CACCCGCCCACGCGCTGTTGGGGGGAAGTGAGATTCGCCCACGGCGTGCATTGCGGCGCGCTGTGCGCGGAAGGCGAGGCGTGGCGCCGAACCGACCGTTCGGTGAAGTCCTCATGTTGGCCCCGGCGAGCCACCGGTCGTGCCCAACCTATGTACCCTGGGAAGGAGTTCAAGATGAACAGGATCAGTGGGAAGAACGTCTGCGCGACGACGGCTGTCTCGATGGTTGCGGCGATGACTGTCTTGGTCGTGTCGCTGTCGTGCTGGTGCGCTTCGGCAAGTGCTGCCGACGACGGCGAGACGGAGTCGATCGCAGTAGCGATTCCCGTCGGGAACTACGAGATCATCAGCACTCGGCAGGGACAGGAAGTCTCCGTCGACGGCTACGGTTCCCTCCTGGTACCGGGCAAGCCCAAGCTCCCTTCGAAAATCCTCGCGATCGCAATTCCGCCCGGGGCCGTTTTTGAGGGCGTGGATTACGACCTTGGCAAGGGTGTCATTCTCTCTGGCACTTACGAGATTCTTCCCGCTCCGCTGCCGCGCGTGATCGGCCAGGAAGATCCCGTGCTTCGCGAGCGCGACCTGCAAAGGTACGAGCGGAACTTCAAGCAGGCTTACGAGAGCGACGACGCCTATCCGGCCAGCGCGGTGGAGTTTGTCCGCACGGCCGGCTACCGGCGTTACAACCTCGTGGACGTCAGGGTCACGCCCGTGCAGTACCATCCGGTCTCCGGTCGGCTGGTGTACTATCCGGATATCAGCGTGGACGTGCGTTACCGGCTCTCGGGACAGCCTGGATCGGCCATGGTTGACAGCCTGCCCCGGACCGAGCGCGTTGCGGAGGAGATCATCCTGAACCACGAACAAGCGAGCGCCTGGTACGCTGCGCCCCGGGGCGGCGACCGAGGCCTGCACGATTTCGTCATCATCACGCTGGACTCCCTCACGTCGTCCGTCACGTCGCTGGTGAACTCGGAGACGGCCAAGGGCCGGAACGTCCAGGTCGTGACGACATCGTGGATCAACACCAACTACCCGGGCGGCTACGATCTTGCCGAAAGAATGCGAAACTTCCTGCGCGACAAGTATCCCTCGGGCGAATGGGGGATCGAAGACGTGCTTCTGGTGGGCGGCTACGACGACGTGCCGATGCGGCGGACGGCGCAGGACGTGGGATACGGTCAGCCGGAGACGGACTTCTACTACGCCGAGCTTTCGCTGCCCGACGATCAGTCGTGGGATGACGACGAGGATCATCAGTACGGCGAGAACTCCGACCCGATTGACTTCTACTCGGAGGTCAATGTGGGCCGCATCCCCTGGAGCACGTCTGCAACGGTGCAGAGCATCTGCGCCAAGTCCGTCGCCTATGAGCAGAACACGGACCCGGCGTTCAAGAAGAACATCCTGCTGTTGGGTTCGTTCTTCTGGTCGGATACGGATAACGCCGAACTCATGGAGGCGAAGGTCGATCAGCCGTGGATGTCCGACTGGACCATGACGCGGCTGTACGAACAGAACAGCACGGTCTATTCCACGTTCCCCTGCGATTACGAAATCTCGCACGCCAACGTCATGTCGGTTTGGACTTCGGGTCAATTCGCGTTTGTCAACTGGGCGGGACACGGTTCGCCGACATCCACTCATATGATGGGCTACAGCTCGCAGGCATTTATCCAGTCTTCGGATTGCAGCTCATTGAACGACAACTACCCGGCGATCATTTTTGCGGATGCGTGCAGCAACTCGGATACGGACTACACGAACCTCGGCCAGTCGATGCTGCAACGGGGTGCAGTCGGATTCGTGGGGGCGACGAAAGTCGCACTCGGTTGTCCCGGCTGGAACGACTCCCTCGACGGCTCCAGCCAGTCGATGGACTACTACTTCACGACTTCCGTGACCTCGGGGCAGTACAGCCAGGGCGAGGCACATCAGCGTGCCTTGCGAGAGATGTATTCCAACGGGCTGTGGGACTACAACAAGTATGAGACCTTCGAGTGGGGCGCCCTCTGGGGCAATCCCGCCCTTAGGATGTTCGATGCAACTGGGCTGAAGGTCTCGCCGAATTACGATCTTGCTTCCGAAGGTCCGCTCGGCGGTCCGTTCACGCCGGACAGCATCGTCTACACGGTCGAGAACCTGGGACCCGGCAGCATCAACTACAACGTGACCAAGAGCGAATCGTGGATAACGATCACGAACGGCGCCGGGACTCTGCCGAACGTCGGTGACACAGCGAACGTCACTGTGTCGATCAACGCGTCCGCCGATTCGCTCCCCAACGGCAGCCATGAAGATACGATCAACTTCATCAACACGACGGACCACAAGGGCGATGCCACGCGGCGCGTGCTGCTCGACATCGGAAACAACGATGACTGCGCTGACGCTTTCGTGGCCTGTCCCGGCGTATACACCGGCAATACGAACAGCGCCTCCAATGACGGCTCGGCGAGTTGCGGCACGAGCAGCAGCTCGGCCGACGTCTGGTACAGCTATACGCCCGATTCGGGCGGGAGTGCAACGTTCTCCCTTTGCACGGGCACGACCTATGATGCCGTGCTGTCCGTCCATTCAGGCTGCCCGGGCACCAGCAGCAATGAACTCGGTTGCGATGACGATTACTGCGGCGGCGGCGGGCCGTCTCAGGTCTCCATCCCCGTGACGGGAGGCAACACCTACCTGATTCGCGTGACCGGCTGGAATGGTTCCACGGGCAGCCACACGCTGACGCTCACGGGGCCTGATTGCGCCCAGACGTGCCAGGACGGCTACGGGAACATGGACGGCCTGGGCGGCGTCAACGGCAACGACATCATCGGCTTTGTGGATTGCTACCTCGGCGGTGATCCGGGCGCCCCGGGATGCGGTTGTGCGGACATGTATCCATCCACGCCGAACGGGCAGTTTGAGCAGGAGGATGTCGAGGCGTTTGTGGACTGTCTGCTCGGGGATTGCCCGGCGTAGTACTTCGTCGTTCGCTGATTGGCGTATCTGGTCGGGCGGGGGCACTGGCGGGCGAGCCGCCAGTGGCACCCATGCGCAGCGTCGGCCCCCTGCGGCCGACGTGAAATGTTGAGCGGTCTACAACTCGTTCATATCCGCCACAGGGGGCCGATGCTACGGGCGATGTCCGTGACGAAATCGCGGCACGCCTGCTCGACACATCGCTCCCAATCCGATCCGTACGCCGCTTGGTGAGCTTCCGCCTCATGCGCGAAGATTACCGAACGGCCGGCCACGATCAGAGCTCCGCCGCCGCTGGCGTCGAAGTACGGCATGAAGTCCTCTGCCCGCCCCCCCTGCGCCCCATAACCCGGCACCAGGAGGATCGACTTCGGCATTGCGGCACGCAGCCTGGCCGCATCGGCCGGGTCGCGCGTTGCCGTGACTGCGCCGATGCAAGAATACCCACACCCCCCGACGGTTTCGGGATCGGCTGCCCAACGCGCGACTTCCGCGGCGACGACCTCGTGCACCTTGCGTCCATCCTGCGTTGCGGCGTCCTGGATCGCCGCCGCCGAGGGATTGGACGTGCGGACCAGCACGAACAGGCCCTTGCCCTCGCGCGTTGCCACGTCGATGAAGGGCTTGATCCCGTCCAGGCCGAAGTAGCCGTTCACCGTAACCGCATCCGGCGCGACGCGCATCTCCGCGTCGACAAACGGGGGCTCGGCCAATTGGGCGAGTGCGTACATCTCCGCGGTGTGCCCCACGTCGCCGCGCTTCACGTCGCCGATCACGAGCAGCCCGCGGCCCAAGGCCTCCTCGACCAGATTGTCGTACGTCTCGATGCCTCGGGCGTGGTACCGCTCGAAGTAGGCCGAGTTGATCTTGACAACGGGCACCACGGGGGCGATGGCTTTAATCACACGCCAGCCGAACTCCCAGATCGCATCAATCGCTGCGTCGGCGTCGACCGGTTCGGCCGAGTCGTGCCTGTCTCTGAGTACCGCCGGCAACCGGGCATAGACGGGATCCAGCGCCACAACCGCCGGCGCGCCCTTCGCCGCCACCGTCTCCATCAATCGATCCGCGAAATGTTGCGTCATTCGCCGCACCCTTCTGCGCAGAGCCCCCGGCCTCCGCCTGGTGTGGGTACGTTCTCGCGCATCGCAGGGCACCCCCCGGCCAAGGCCAGGGGCTCTTGCGGGTTGCGAGGAGATACCGGAATGTGTGCCACTGCTCTCAAGCAGTGCCATCCCCGATGCCCGATCGACAAAGCACTGCCCAAGAGCAGTGGCACACCAGCCCGCAGATTCAGGTGTGAAGTAGCGCTAGCCCTTCTTGAGTGTCGTCGTCGAGGAACCGTCGTACCTTTTCTCCCCCTCGGGCTCCTCGTCAATCCCGGGGGCCGTGCCTTCCCACGTTTCGTCTTTGCCGCTGATCCACTCCTTCTTCGCGACCTTGTCGGACTTGTCCCAGTAGATGTAGACGGTGAGGAACTCGTCCTCGTTCTCATACTCCCAGGATTCGCCGCGGTCGGCATACTTCTCACCCAGCGTGGCCTCCACCTCCAGCTTTGTGGACATGCCCTCTTTGACCAGATCGTAGTTCTGGCGGGTGAGCTTGTTCTCAGCACAGCCGACCAGCGTCAGCATCAGCACTGCCGTCAATACAGTAAGACAGGTCTTCTGAAACATCACGATTCCTCCATCAGGATCAAGACTTGGCTCCGCTCAGGGCGTCCAGGATCTCCTGCCGCCGAATGCGAAACTCGAATTCATACTCATCGAAGAGGCGCCTCGCACCGGGCGCCTGGAACGTGGCCGTAATGATGTATCGCTGCTCCGGGCGCAGCGGTTCACCTTCCCAACTCAACTGGAACTCGTACGTCGTCGTCACGCGCTCCCAGAACTGCTTCTGAGCCTCAGGATCGGCGACGGACTGGGTCCACTGCCTCAGCAGCTCTCCGCGGTGGTTCGCCGAAGCGGGGCGATATGCGTACAACTCGAAGACAAAGGTGCCGTACGCCTTCACCGTATCGCCGTCCGCGTCGAAGGTCCGCAGCGAAACGCTGAGCCCGTCTGGAATCGCGTCGTCGTCGAAACTCTTGGGCTTCGTGAAGGGCAGGATCTTCATGCCTTCGGGGCTGTAGTAGGTGACCAGCTCCTCCATCGACGGGCCTTCGGCGATCTCCGTTACGCCGCCTCGCTCACAACCCGCGATCGCGAGGATGCCCCCCAATGCCAGCGCGGCGAGACAATGGAAACTGGCGGGCGATGAAACAGACATGGGGCGGCTCCTCTGCAAAAAGCGCCATGATCCCTGGCACAAACGCGACCGGATTATAGCCCACTCCCCAGGGCCGTCAATCGTTCCTTCGCAGGACTAACCGTTTGGTCGCTGATCGAATAGCAGGTACGACAAAGTTCTACTCTGTCGCCATACGTGAGCAAAGAGGATCTTTGCTCCACCCGAAATACCGACGTTGAGGGAGCCTGGTCCCGTTTGTCATCGCGACAGTGGCGGGCCGGTCAACTCGCCTGATTTCTGCCGCTTCGTGTATTGCTCGCGAAGAACCGGGTCTTCGATTCCGAGCTTTGCCCGCATCAGCAACTCGGTCCCGAGCCGTTCCATTTCGCCTGCCGCCAGCCGCGCGCGGAGGTTGTGGTCCAACTCGTCCCGAACATCCTCGAACGCCGCATTGTCCGCCGGGATTCGCCGCTCCAGCTTCAACACGTGATACGATCCCTCGGCCTCCACGGGGTTGCTGACCTCGCCGACCTTCAGGGAAAAGGCCGCCTTGACCATCGCCGGCGGCACCGACGGATCGTCCGCGGTGAAGGGCGGCAGCAAGCCGTTCTTTTCGCGTGAGAGCGTGTTCTGGCTGAAGTCACGAACCAGTACGGAGAACTCCTCGTCCTGCGACAGCCGCTGCTGAAGCTGTGGCCACACACGCGGCGCGGCGAGTTGGATGTGTCGCACCTCGACCTTGTCGCCGTGGACGCGTTTGTACTCCTGTTGGAGCATGGCCTCGTTCGTCTTGACGCCGCGCTCGGCCAGCTTCCGCAGGTGCGCCTGGCGTTCCATCGCGATCGCGAGTTCCGTACGCGTCACACCGCGGCTTTGGGTCCATTCCTCAATCATCTGTGCCCGCCGGGCCGGCGTCAGCTTCTCGACGTCCTTGCCGTTGAATCGAGCAGCCTGGAGTGTCAGATCGTATTCACGATCGATGTCCACCGATTCGACGCTCAACCCCGCTCTCGCCGTCGCCTGCCGCGCAAGCTCGCGCAGTATGTGTTGCTGGAGCAGGGGCAGACCACGCGTCTCGATGAGTTCCCGGATCACCGCCTTCTGCTCGATCGGCACGTCGTTCACGATAGCGATTGGTCGGCCGGGCTTGCCCGGTTGAGTCGCCGATTGGGTCGTCTCAACGCGGGGATCCGCAGTCTCTTGGGACTCTCGCTCTTGTGCGTACGAGTCTCTGACCGTCGGCGTGCCCCAGTTGCCCGTCTCACATCCGCCAGTGACTAGAGCCAGGGCGAAGATACATCCGATGCGGAGCCGCTGACTGCTGTTGGATGTTCCGTTCGTCATTGCCCGTTTCTCCAAACGTCCTCAACATTTCACGTCGGCCGCGTGGGCCAATGCCGCCCAAGTGTGCCACTGGCGGCTTGCCCGCCAGTGCAGCAGCGCCTCCGACTTGTCCAGGGCACTGGCGGACAAGCCGCCAGTGGCACCCATCATCCAGACTCATCACCTGACCAGAAGCAATGCATCAGTCACAAGGCCCTACACCCTCGCGAACGGATCACGGTCCGCGCGGCTGACGGAGACCTCGACGTCGGGCTGCTCTCTCTTCAGCCTCACCGCCAGCGGCCGCAACGCCGGCCGTTCGCTTGCCCAATGTCCCAGCGCGACGACTGCCGCGCCACACCGTTGATACCGCAGCGCGCTGTGGTGGCTGACCTCCCCGGTGATCACCACGTCCCCTTCCCCGCAGGCGTCGCAGGCGATCTCGAACGGCATCGAGCCTGCCGCCCCTACGTACACGATTCCCCGTTTCACGTTTCTGCCTGGTCCGCCGATGAGCATCGCGTTGGTGGCGCCGGTCTTTCTCGCAAGCGCCTTTGCTATCGCGCTCACCTTCACAGGCTTGGCGAAGTCCCCGATGCGTCCGCTGCCGATGCCCTCATTCGCCACCGCCTCGAGTGGATACACGTCAAACGCCGGCTCCTCGTAGGGGTGTGATCGCCGGACCGCCGTCGTTACATCCGCCACACGGCGCTTCGGGAGCACGGCTTCAAGCCTGATCTCCTCCACGCGCTCCAGGCGGCCCCGCTTGCCGATTGCGGGGTTTGTGGTGTCCGTTCCGAAGAACGTGCCCTCGCCCGAGAGGCGGTAGCTGCACTTCTCGTACTCGCCGATCCGACCGGCCCCGGCAGCGAAGATCGCCTCCGCCACCCCTTCCACCTGGGCTACCGGGACGAACACGACCAGCTTGCACTGCGGCTCACCGGTAGCGATGGTCGTCATCGGCCTGAGGTCTCTCAGCCCGCAGAGTGACGCGAGCGTGTCATTCGTCCCACCGGGCGCGGCATCGAGCGCGGTGTGCGGCGAGTAGATCGCGATGCGGTGCGCCAACGCCTCGGCCGCGAGCCCTTCCTGCTGGGATCTGTCGGGGACCATTCGTTTGACAGCGCGGAAGATCGGCGGGTGATAGGACACGACCGCGTCGATTCTGCCGCGCTTCGCCTCGTCCAGCACCGCCGCCGTCATGTCGATCGTCAGCAGCACCTTGCGGACCGGCCATGCCGCATCGCCCGCCAGCAGCCCGACGTTGTCCCAGTCCTCCGCCGCGCGAGTCGGCGCGATCCGCTCCATCGCGGCCGCCAGCGAGGCGACGTCTGCTTTCGAACGTGACTCACTCATCCCGGCCGCACTCCTCCGTCATCGATTCCGCGTACAAGTCCGACAGCCGTTTCGTGACTTCGCCCGGCTTGCCACTGCCGACTTCGTGCTTCTCGATTGCGGTGACCGGCATGATTCGCATGATGCTCCCCGTCAAGAAGACCTCCTCCGAGGCCAGCAGGTCGTCAATGATAATCCCGCGCTCTTCGGTGCGAATGCCGTTCCGCTTCGCGAGTTCCAGAACACTCTTCCGCACGGTGCCGGGCAACACCGGCGTGTCCAGCGGCGGTGTGATGAGCGTCCCTTTCAGGACCGTGAAGACGTTGCAGACCGACCCCTCCGCCAACTGGTTCTCGGTGTTGAACCACAACGCCTCGTTGCACCGCCGCTTGGCCGCTTCCCGCATCGCCAAGAGACGCGGAAGATACGCCAGCGTCTTGTGGCCGGCCAGCGGGTTGAAGCGACTCTGCTTGTACGGACAGATGCACACGCGCATTCCGTGCTTGTACAGGTCCGTTGCGTAGGTTTCCGCCGGGCTGGCCGTGATCACGATCGTCGGTTCCGGGGGCGCGGGGGCCTCCTCGCCCGGCCTGGGAACTCGACCCGCCGTTACCGTGATTCGCATCCTGGCCTCCGACAGGGCGTTCGCAGCCAATAGCTCCAGCGCTCCGCGCTTGACCGCGTCGACATCCATCGTGATGGGCATGTCCAACGCCCTCGCGGAGGAGAGCATGCGCTCGATGTGATCGGAGAACCACAGAATTCGTCCGTTGCAGGCGAACATGGTCTCGAAGAGCCCCGCCGCGTGGGTGAAACCCGCGTCGAACACCGACACGCGCGCCTCTGAAGCCGGGACAATGCGTCCGTTGATGTAGACAGTTTCGTTCATGCGTGATGACTGCCTGCGAGTTTTGGATTGCCCTCGAAACCGCCCTGCGATTCGACCGTGCCGATCGGTCGCGAGGGGCGCAAGGCCGCGATCATGCCCGCCGCCTTCGCCTGAAGCTCGTCATGTTCGTCCACGGGATCCGAATCCGCAACGATCCCGCTGCCGACGTGGATATCCGCATGGCCACCCGAGACGGTCATCGTCCGAATCGCCAGGTTCAGAGTCGCATCTCCGTCCAGGGCAACCCAGCCGATCGCCCCACAGTACGGCCCACGCGCATCGGGCTCCAGCTCGTGAATGATCTGCATCGCGCGGACCTTCGGAGCGCCCGTCACCGATCCGCCTGGAAAAGTCGCCCGCAAGAGGTCGATTGTATCCGCGTCTTCGCGGAGGCGTCCTGTGATCGTCGCCGTGCGGTGAAAGACCGTCGCAAGGGGCTCGATCTCTCCGTCGTGCACCACGCGAACGCTCCCGAACCGGCAAACCCGGCCCAGGTCGTTCCGTTCGAGGTCGATGATCATGTTCAGTTCGGCCCGGTCCTTCTCACTGCACACCAGCGCCTCACTCAGGAGGGCGTCCTCGCACGATGTTCTCCCTCGCGGCCGCGTGCCCTTGATCGGCCGTGTGATTACTTCGTCTCCACGAACGCTCAAAAATAACTCGGGCGACGATGAGAGCACTGCACCCGGCGGTGAAGGGGTCGGGAGGTATGCCGCGTACGCTGCGGGGTTGCTCTCGCGGAGACGCTCGTAGATCGCCATCGGGCTCGACGACGTCTCGAAACGGCATCGCCTTGTCAGGTTGACCTGGAAGATGTCGCCTGCGCGGATGTACTCCAACGCGCGCTCGACCTTGGCGAAGTAGGCTTCGCGCGAGTAGTTCCATACCTGGTGTGGCGCCGGCGTCTCGCCGGTGGGATCACAGGCAGGACGTCTGTGCCACAGTCCTGTCGCGGCCGAAGTTGTGGTCGCAGCGTCCTCGATCCCTCGGTCCCTTGGTGCCTTGGTCCCTTCGGCTACGGCCGGAGGCCGCGCGGTGGCACACGCCTCCTCGACGAAGCGCTCCAAGCTCGCGAGCCGCTGCGGCAACGGCGTACGCCCAATCCCCGCCAGGCTCTCGGGCAACTCCACGCCTGCGACGTACCACGTGTCCGCCAGAGCGTCATGGATCAGCACCGTGTCGAACAAGGCCCATCGAGAAAGCGGCAGACCGCCTGCCGGGTCGCCGTGGAAGCGAGCCGAAGGCTCCACGAATCGCCCCGCCTCATACGAGAGGTAGCCGATCCAACCGCCGACGAATGGCAAATCCGGCGTGTCCGCGAAGCGAACCCACGGCCTGCACACGTCCTCTAACTGGCGGAAGGAGTCGTCTGCAGGAAAGGCGCCGGAAGTCGCTCCGAGGCGACGACTCTTCGACGTCCCAGGAAGACGAGTCCCGGTCCCTTCTTCTGGCACGACCCTTTTGCCCGGTGTGCTGCTGATCACGCGTGCCGGATCGAAGGCGAATATCGAATAGCGACCGGCCTTGCGGCCAACCAGCGTCGATTCCAACAAGACGCCCTCCGGCCGGCCAGCCACCGCTCTGCGAAGGCGCGACACATTACCGGGCGGCGCAATGACCCGCGAAGACCAGTGAAACGTCTCATATGGGTTTCCGGATCGCATGGGGCGTCAGTATAGCCTCGGCCCGGTCGCCGTCCCATAGGATCGACGCCTTTCGATTTCGCCGGGACAGTCTTGAGGCAACGCCGTTTTCACGTATAATCGTTAGCAGGGCTGTGTGTGGGTAGAAGCAGCGCGGGCGCTAGGCCGGACGGTGTGGCCGTCATCGCCCCTATGACTTTCTCGGGGGACGAAACCGGGGGATCCGCCGACGGCGGACAAGGTAACCCAACCGAGGCGAGGGTGCATACTGACATGAACCCGAATCCGAAGCGCGAGTGTGAAGCGGTCGTGGTCGCAGCGCCGCAGCAGCGGCAGACCGTGCTCTGGATCATAGCGATTCTGCTCGCCATCATTGCGACGGCGCTGGTCGTCGGGCCGCGGTCGCCTCTCGGCGTCCAGCCTACCTTCGGTGACATGCCGATGGGCGGCACGGGCGGCGTCTTCGCGTTCACCGGTCAGCTCGACAGAAACCGATACGGCCTGTTCATGGTGGACGTCGACAGCGGCAACGTCTGGTGTTACGAGTATCTTCCCGCTTCGCGCAAGCTCATGCTCGTTGCCGCCAGATCGTTCAAGTACGACCGCTACCTCGATGACTACAACAATGACGAAGACACGGCGCCGGAGGTCATCAGGACCTTCCTGGAAGCCGAGCGCCAGAGGAAGGAACGAAACAGCCGGGGTGGAACCGCGACGGACGAAGATGACGACCCTCTCGGCACGGCGATACCCGGCTTTCCCATCCAACAGCCGGATGGCGAGCAGGACTGAACACGCGGTGTGAATCGGAAGGGAAGCGGCAGGAGATAGAGGACGACTTCTCTTGGAGAGTGGGGTGGCATGGGCGCGCAAGCCCGAGTTTCCCGGGGGGACACGGATCCCGGCAAGGCTCTGACAGCGGAAAGCAGCGAAGATGGCTACGGATTTCCTGACATTCGAAGAAGTGTGCGAGTTCCTCAGTAGATCGGCCGACGAGGTCAGCGCGATGGTCGCCGACGGACGTCTCAGCGAGATTCGCGACGGCGACAGCGTGTTCTTCAAGAAGGCGGAGGTCGAGCAGATCGTCAAAGAGGGGAGCAGCATCGTGGACCTTGCGCTCACGGAAGACGCCGACGCCGAAGAGACCGAATCGTTCGCTTCAGCCCTGTCCAGCCTGGCCGACGACTCGTCCGGAATGGGCATTTTGGACCAGAGCCCGGCGGTGGATGATGCGGCCGACGTGCCGATGGCCGAGACGGCTGAGCCTGTCCCGCTCGATATCGAAATCCCCGATGTTGATGTCTCGCCAGTCGACCTGAGTCTCGCGCCGGCGGAGGAGACCGCCCGCGCGCCGGAAGCCGCAGAGCTTTCGCTGGAGGACCTTCCGGAGGAGTTGCCGGCTGCTCCGCCTGAAGAGGTGGCGCCGGTGGACTTGGGCTCCGACCTGGATCTCTCACTTGTCGAGGACGGGTCGGTTTCACCTGTTGATACCGGTTCCGGCGGGATTCCCGATTTGGGCCTCTCGGGTTCGAGCATCATCGGACTCGAGCCCAGCCAGGAAGATGCGGCGGCACCCGCCGAGGACGACACCCGTGTGTCCAAGGTCGGCATCAGCGTGTTCGACGACGACGAGTTGGAAGCCGAGTCCGACCCCATGGGAGAAACGCAGATCTCGTCCGGCGTTGCAGAACTCGATAACGTCGGTAGCGGTAGCGGACTCCTGGATCTGACCCGTGAGAGCGACGACACAAGCCTCGGCCCGGAGCTGCTCGACGTGATTTCTCCCTCCGACGCGGCTGAAACGGAAGCCGATGGCGGAATCGTGGAGGTCGTCGGCGCGGAGGATACCATGGAGGACAGCGGCCCCGAGATGACGGTCGTCGAGGAGGAAGAGGACGAGGAAGCCGTGGGGGCTGTCGCGGCGGCTCCCAGACGGGCCGCCACCGCGATGCGCGGCGCCGTCCAGATAAACGTCTGCCTTCTGGTCGGTCTGATCGGTCTTGTTCTGGCCGCCCTGGCGACTGCGGGTGAGATTCAGGGCGTCTGGCCCGAGCCTCTCGAGTACATCGCCCGGGCTTCGGACGGCATCGTGTTCTACAGCGTGTTCGGCGGCCTGGCCCTGATCGCCCTGGTGACGGGGATACTCGGCATTCTTGCCGACCGCGGCTGACCCCGGCCGTCGCAACAACCGGATAGCGAACAAGCCGCTATTCCTGGGATTCCGCGCCAATAGCTGTTGGCCAATGGCGGCCGGCTATGAGCGCGCCTCCAACGCTACCCCGCCACCCCCATCGCATCGGCAAGCTCGACCACGCGGAGTGCCCGCTTCACGACCGGTGGGTCGATCATCTTGTTGCCCAGCGATACGGCGCCAAGACCCTTCGCTTCCGCCTCTTCGAACGCGGCCACGATCTTCTTCGCCTTCTCCAACTCCTCGTCCGACGGGGCAAACGCCTCGTGGATCACCGCGATCTGACGCGGGTGGATGCAGCCCTTGCCGTCGAAGCCGAGCGACTTGGCCTCCAGCACGCTCTCGCGCAGGGCGTCCATGTCCGACACGTCGGAGAAGACCGTGTCGATCGGTTGCACGCCTGCCGCCCGGGCGGCGTTGACCACCTGCGATCTGGCCCAAAAGCTCTCGCGCCCTTCATTGGTGCGTTGTGTACCGATGTCGGCGGTGTAGTCCTCCAGGCCGATGGTCAGCGCGCAGACGTTCGGCGATGCCGTAGCGATCTCGTATGCCATAATCGCACCGAGCGCGCTCTCGACGATCGGCATTAGGAAGACCGGCCGATCGATCCCATTGTTCTTCAAGATCGCTTTCACGTGCTCATCGACGCGCGTCACCTGTTCGGGTGATTCGACCTTCGGGATCAGCACGATGTGGACGTTGTGTGGCACGATGAAGTCGAGATCGCGGATTCCCCGGTCGCCCTGGTTGATGCGAACCATCCGCTCGGCGCCTTTGAAGTCGATGGTTCGCAGAGCATTCCGCACTAGCACTCGGGCCTCGTCCTTCACGCTCGGCGCAACGCTGTCCTCCAGATCAAGGATCACCCCGTCAGGTCCGTGCAGGCCGGCGCTGAGCATGAACTTCGGCTCGTTGCCAGGCAAGTACAACCGGCTGCGACGGAATCGGTCTCGCTGCGTTCCGTACTGCGCGTGCGGAGCGAACTCTGGCAGGTACTGGCCCCCTGTGGGTGGCACCGGCGTCTCGCCGGTGAGCCCACAGGCGGAACGCCTGTGCCACAGTCTCGCTACGGCCGCTTCAATCCGCGCGGCGATGACGAACGGCAGCGCGCCGGCGTCCTCGATCTCCAGCCTGGCGTCCTTGATAGCCAGCGACCCCACTACATCGGGGACGAGCTTGCGGATGGAGTCGCCGTACATCGATTCGACCTTGCTCGTCAGGGCCAGGTCGATCCCGCCCGAATCGGCAAGCGTGATCTTCACCCAACAATCGGACCGAACGTCGCTCCCGCGACGCCCGGCTTCAGCGGTTCTCTCGTTTGTTCGTGTGCTCATGCTTCTTTATCTCTAGGTGCTGGAATCGGCGCGATCGCGGAGCTGCGGACTTCAGTCCGCGCGGCTGTTCCCGGCACGATGACGTTCCCAGCTTCTGACGGCCGCGCGGGTTCAAGCTCGCAGCTCTTCTGCTCGGATACGGCCGAACGCCTGCATGTTGGCCCAGCGTATCAAAACAGCACTGGCTTTCCCAGTTTGCGGCGGATCACGGTGAACTGTCCGGCGTGCATCAGTTCGTGGTGGGCCTGAAACAGGAACAGCTCGCCCACAGTATGCACGACCGTCTGGAGAAAGTCCGGGCCCGGCTCGGTTAACTGCTCCGGCGGAAGCTCCTTCAGAAGGTTCAGCGTCGCTTGTCGCTGGGCCGCATAGAGTTCGAGGTAGCGGTCCTTCGACTCGAAGCACGTCTGGTCGTCGAGCTTCGCCGTCTCCGTCGTGTACCCCTCACGCCAGCCGACCGGGATGGCCATCTCGACCTGGTCCGCAATCTGCGAGATCAGGAAGTATTCCGCACCGACGAGGTGGCCGAGTTGCCATGCGATGTGGTTTGCGCCATCAACCGGCCTGGCCAACAGCTCCTCATCCGAAAGGCCGCTCACGAGCGTATGGAGAACGGTGTCCGCCATACGCAGGTTCGCTTCAACGACTTCGTACGTAATCATCTCGAGAGTCTCCCGGAGACGGCCGCTGCGGCATCGCGCGCGGGCCTGGACCGGGGAGATATGATCGGCGAGTATCGGGGAAAGCTCAATGGGCGAGCAGCGGTCAGAGACGCAAAATGTTCTCGATGATCGTGTTCGCGGCGTTGATGAGGGTCGTGTTGAAGAAGTACTGCAACTCGTAGTTCAGCGCGCCCAGCGGATCCGGGAAGCAGCCGGTGGCTTGCAGGACGGGCATGGCCGCAACGGCCAGGATCAGTGGCTTCCACTTGCGAACGCGCCTCAACTTGATAAGCCCGGTTCGGCTTGTCGATCTTCGCATGGGCCCGGGTCTCCTAGATCACGCCGAACAGGCTGTTGAAGAGCTGCCCCGTGATCGTTTGGATGACGATCGCGGAAGTGAGCAGCATGTTCTCGCCGAGGACGGTCTTGATGGCGTTATCGGGCAGACAGCCGACCGCTTGGTAAGCGACGAGGACCGGTAACAGCTTCGCCCAACCCCGGATGATTCGATGGCGCTGTGCTCTTCTCAAGACGGCTCTCCAAACCGTGAGGGCGCCGTAGCCCCCTCGCCTGACGACCTGGCAATATGCTAGCGGCTTTTGGCCGCTTATGCGAGCCAGTTCGGCAGGTCTTCGAAGAGTGCCTTCGCGACCGGCTGCGAGGTCGTGGCTGCATCCTGGAGGGAGAGGAAGAACGCGTTCATGATGCTACTGAACATGCCGGTGATCGACGTATTCAGGCCGTCCAGCACGGCGTTCCTGACTTCCGGATCACACCCGGTGAGATTGACCTGTAGGGCGAGCCCACCGGCCACGAGGGGCGCCCAGCGCTTTACAATCCGGCCCCAGGGCTTGCGACGAGGCTTCATCGGCTTCTCCTTTGGAGTTTGTCTGGCAGCGAGGATACTTCCGCGGATCGAGACCCGGGTCCCGGACGGCTCCACCTGAGGCCCAAGCCCGGACCAATCGGCCCCCAAGCGGCGGCCGGTCTCGCTCACGTCATTCCACAACGTGTCTTACACATCGGTCGGTAATGGAGTTGCGGTTTAGTTCCGTCCGCCAAAGCGTGGGCCGGGCGCAGCTCTTGCCGACCTGCACCCGCTGTATCCGCCTTCCCAGTAGGCAGGTCAGCTCGTAGGGGATCATTCCCAGGTGTCGGGCGAGGGATACGACGGAATTGGGCCGCTCCGGATCGTCGTCGATCAGGGTGACCTCGGCGCCAAGTTTGAGAGGTGGGAGGTCCGTCAAGTCGACCGCCAGGTTGTCCATGCTGACCCGGCCGATCACGGGCGCATCGCCGGCCGGGGTCGAGACGATGGCCGCGTTAGAGAGCGACCGCAGGTAGCCGTCGCAGTAGCCGATCGGCACGATGCCGAGGATCGTGTGGCGCTCGGTCGTGAAGGTCTGTCCGTAACCGACGCAGTGCCCCGGCGGGAGTTCCTTGATCAGCGCGAGATGCGAGACGAGCCGCATGACGGGACGCAGGTCGATCAGTTCCGCCATGTGGGTGGCTGGCGGGTATCCGAACAGGGCCAGACCCGGCCGCACCATGTCGAACCAAGCTTCCGGCATGGTGATGGTGGCGGAGCTGTTGGCGATGTGCCGGATGACGCCTGGCGGGAGGAAACTGCGGACGTCTCGTAGCAAGGAGGCGAACGTGGCGCACTGCCTCCTTGCGAGATCATGCTGTTGAATGTCGGCCGTGGCCAGGTGCGAGTAGATGCCGCGCAAGTTGAGACAGGGGGTTTCCCGGACCGCCTGGATCAGCGTGAGGACGGCGTCGGGCAGGCATCCCATTCGCCCCATGCCCGTGTCGACCTTGATGTGAACGTCGATCGCGGAGTCGAGGTTCACCATCGCCAGGGTCGCCACGGCATCCATGTCCGTGATTGTGAGCGTCGGCTGGTACTTGACGATTGCGCGGACCCTCTCACGCCGCTCGCGTTCATCGGCCACGGCCAGGACGTTGCCCAACACGAGGATCGGGCGATGCCAACCGGCGTTTCGCAGTTCGACCGCCTCCTGCAAGGTGGCGACGGCGGCATGATCGACACCCGCCGCCTGCAACACCGGCGCGACGGCCGTGATGCCATGGCCGTACGCGTCGCCCTTGAGCGTGGCGCAGATCAACACGTCCGGCCCGCACTTTGCGCGAATAGCCTGAAAGTTGTGGACCAGCCGGTCCGTATCGATGCGTGCAATGATGTCAGATCGCATGAGAACCCTACAATATAACATCCCGTCGGCCGGTAAGACAACGCGGAAACAGGCGGTTCCGGCTACCGCGATCACACGGAAGAACGTGTCGTGCCGCGAAACCTCCTCGCAGGCGTTCGCCCTGGCTCGGGACAGCTCAGGCATGGCGCGCCGTAGCCAGGCACTGCGGCGTCGCTCCTTCACGCAACCGACGACGGCCACCGACCGGCTCCCACGACCGGCAGGGGCATCGGCCGCAACGGAGTCGGGCCGTCAGGCAGCACCTAACTCCAACGGATCAGTCCGGTGTCATAGCGGTGCGTCAGGTCCGAGTGCCTTGGCACCACCCGGACCGCGTAGCCGTGCTGCCCACTGCGAAGGCACGGGATCCGCCCGTCATACCAGTACGTCCCGTTTTCCAGGTGTTCCCCGCAGGTCATCTGCTCGCTCCTGCCCTCGACGAGTTGCCCGTGCGTGTCGACGCGGCCGTGGTACAACTCGACCGCTACGTCATCCGGCTTGACGTCGCCGAGCTGGATCCGTGCCCGGACCTCCACGTCGCCTCCCACGGGTAACTCCTTGCTGTCGTTGGATTGCACGGTCTCGATGCCCACACCGCCCCAGCCCTTCGTCAAGCGGCGCTTCCACTGGGACAGCGATTTGGCGGCAACGAACCCGTCTTCCGAAAGGTGCTTCCACCGTCGGGCCGCCGGCACATACAGCCGCTTCGCATACTCCTGCAACATGCGGTTTGTGTTGAACATCGGGCAGACCGTCCGCATGGACGCCTTCATCCTGGCGATCCAGCTTCGAGGCAGCCCGTCTGCGCCACGGTCGTAGAATCGCGGCACGACTTCTTTTTCGAGCAATTCGTAGATCGCCTCGCCCTCGCTATGGTCGCGGTAGGCGGGATCGTCGTACACGCGCCCTTCGTCAATCGCCCAACCGTTCTCGCCGTCGTAGGCTTCAGGCCACCAGCCGTCCAACACGGACATATTGATCCCGCCGTTGCACGGGACCTTCATGCCGCTCGTCCCCGATGCTTCACGGGGCTTGATGGGGTTGTTGAGCCACACGTCTACGCCCTGCACCAACATGCGGGCGACGTTCATGTCGTAGTTCTCGATGAACGCGATGCGTCTGCTGAACTCCGGCCGCTTCGTGTGCGTGATGATTTGCTTGATGATTTCCTTGCCATTGTCGTCCCGTGGATGGGCCTTGCCCGCGAAGATGAGCTGCACGGGACGACCCTGGTCCCGGACGATTCGCAGCAGTCTCTCGGTATCCCTGAAGACCAAGGCGCCGCGCTTATAAGGCGCAAACCGCCGGGCGAAGCCGATCGTCAAAGCTTCGGCGTCTAGGTACTCGTCGGCGGCCTTGATCTCCGCGTGCGGGGCGCCGCGCCGCCGGAGCTGCTCCTTGAGCCGCTGCCGCGTGAACGTAATCAGGGCCGTCCGGCGACCCTCGTGCGTTCGCCACAACTCATGGTCCGGAATCTCGTCCACCCGATCCCAGATGTCATGGTCCGCCGGGTTCTCCGACCAACCCGGCCCCAGATAACGATCCAGGAGGTCAGCCATTTCCGGCGAGATCCAGGTACTCGTGTGGATGCCGTTCGTAATTGAGGTGATGGGCACTTCGTCCCGCGGCGCGCCGGGCCAGACGGTGTGCCACATTTCGCGCGACACGTGCCCGTGCAACGCGCTCACGCCGTTTGTCCCGGCGGCGAGCCGAAGCGCAATCACCGCCATGCAGAACTTCTCGTTCGGATCGGCGGCGTTCTTCTTGCCCAGCGCCGTGAACTCGGGCAGTGTCAGGCCGATCGACGGGAGGTACGGCCCGATGTACTTTTCCAGCAGCGGGTCTTCAAAGCGATCAATCCCGGCAGGAACCGGCGTGTGCGTCGTGAAGACGTGACTCGGCGTGACGGCCTCGCGCGCCTCACCGAAGTCGAGCTTGTCCTCCTCCATTCGCTGACGCACCTGCTCGACCGTCAAGAAGGCGGAGTGTCCCTCGTTCATGTGGCACACGTCGGGCCTTTGTCCCAGTTCATCCAGAGCCCGCACGCCGCCGATCCCGAGCAGGATCTCCTGCCGAATCCGCATCTCCTCTTCGCCGCCGTACAGGCGCTGCGTGATGACCCGATCGCGCGGGTCGTTCTCCGGCACGTCGGCGTCCAAGAGATACAGCGGAACGCGACCGACCTGCACTCGCCACACCACGGCATGTACTTCCCGTTTGCCGATCGCGAGGTTGATGCGGACCGGCTCACCGTCCTCTCCGCTCACGCGCGTCACCGGCATCTGGTAGAAGTCAACCGACGGATATTCCTCGATCTGCCAGCCGTCCGAAGTAAGGCGCTGCTGGAAGTATCCCTGCCGATACATCAGGCCGACGCCGATCAGCGGCACGCCCAGATCGCTCGCGCTCTTCAAGTGGTCTCCCGCCAGTACCCCCAGACCGCCGGAATAAATCGGCAACGACTCGTGGATGCCGAACTCCATCGAGAAATACGCGATCCGCGAATCAGCGAGGTCGGGATGCTCTCTGGCAAACCAGGTTTCGCCTGACATATACGTGTCGAAGTTCTCCAACACGCGTTTCATCTGGGCGAGGTATGCCTTGTCGGAAGCTGCCTGGTCCAGCCGCCTCTGGGAGAGATGCGCGAGGAACCGGACCGGGTTCTGCGCCACGTCGTCCCATAAGTCCGGATCAAGGCGCCGGAACAATCCCAACGCGTCGGCGTGCCAGCTCCACCACATGTTGTAAGCCAACTCTCGCAGCCGCTGAAGCCGCTCGGGCAAAGCAGGCACAACCGTGTAAGTGCGTATTCGATACATGTCACTCATTCTGTTCTTCCGTCTGCGCTTGATGTCCCTGACAACCGGCGATCCCCAAACCACCCGAGAGGCGTCGCCGACGCACACTCGCCAATACGCTCAAGCCGTGCCGCGGGGCCGGAGCCGCTCATCACGCCAGGTTTCTCACATACCAATCGACCGCCCGCCGCAGTCCTTCGGCAAACGGGACCACAGGCTTGTATCCAATCACTTCAGAGGCAAGCTCGATATCGGCCCAGGAGTGCTTGATGTCGCCCTGTCGCGGGTCGACGTGGTTCGACGGCACGTCCATGCCCAAGAGTCTGTTGATTTCGCGGATGATCTCGTTGATGCTCAGGTGCTCTCCGCAGGCCACGTTGATTATTTCGCCATGTAGCTCGCGTGTTTCGGCCGCGAGCAGGTTCGCCTCGATCACGTTGTCGATGTGGGTGAAGTCGCGTGTCTGCTCACCGTCCCCGAAGACCGTCGGCGGCTCGCCCCGGCTGATCGCCGTCACGAACGCCGGGATCGCCGCCGCGTACTGGTTCGTCGGATCCTGGCGCGGGCCAAAGACGTTGAAGTACCGAATCGAGAGTGTCTGGAGGCCGTAGCACTTGTAGAAGACGCTACAGTACTCCTCGCCGCTGAGCTTTTGCACTGCATAGGGACTCAGCGGCTGCGTCTTCATCGTTTCCACTTTCGGGAGCGTCGGCGACTCTCCGTACGCCGAGCTGCTGGCGGCATAAACGAACCGCTTGACGCCTGCCTCCCGCGCGGCCACCAGCATGTTGAACGTGCCGTCCGTATTCGTGCGATGGCTCGACACGGGATCGACAACCGACTTCGGCACCGATGGCAGCGCCGCCTCGTGGAACACGACGCGCACGCCCTCACACGCCCGCGCGCAGACGGCCGGATCAGCGATGTCGCCTTCGACCAGTTCGATCCTGTCCATGAAAGGTGCGATGTTCTCGCGCTTGCCGGTGGCGAAGTTATCGAGCACGCGGACGGTTTCGCCTTGGCCGACAAGCCGCTCCACGAGATGTGACCCGATGAAACCCGCCCCGCCTGTTACAAGGTATTCCATCGCGTCCTACTCCCGGGTCGTCGCCCATCGACGTCCGTCGCCAACACCGCTGTTGAACCGATAAAGCCTACCTTTAGGTCGGCAGAACCCCCGGTCGAGATAGGCATTTTTCACACGCAGGTCCGAGAACATCCCGCCCCGCCTACAACGGCGGCCTTGCGCATCCCGTCAAAGCCTGGTCGTACGATCAGTTGCCCCGCCGGCCCACAATCGCGATGCCGTGCGTCTCCGCCAAATCGATCGTGCGCGGACGATCCAGAACAAGCGTCTTTCCGGCCTCCACGACGATCGCCGCGGCCCGAGCACTCGCCAGCCGGTCAATCGTGTCCGGCCCGATCGTCGGGACGTCAAACCGCATGTCCTGCTCCGGCTTGGCGACTTTCACCAGCGTCCACCCTCCCGAACGGCAAAGCGACCCGGCCCGGTCGATCATGGCGTCGGTGCCTTCAATCGCCTCGACCGCAATGATGTCCTTGTCCTTCACCGCCACGGCCTGTCCAACATCGAGACGGCCCATTTCCTTGGCGGCCTTCCAACCCAGGTCGGCATCGGCGGACTGGGCGGCGGAAAGGCCCTTCCGCGTGAGTTGCCCCTCCTCGGCCAAGGACTCCGGACAGTACTGGGTCGAATCCACGAGGGTAATCCCCTTGCACTGCATCTCGTCGCCCACCGCCCGCAGTAGCGTGTCGTTGCGGCGATCCGGCGCGCGAAAGTACCAGACCTTGATGCTAGTCCAATCCGGCAAGTACGCCAACCACCGCCGCCACGAGGCGACTTCGAGCATTCGGGACTTCCGGACCTTCCCCGCCATGATCGCCCGATACGCCTGCTCGCGACGCAAGAGACGGATCCACCGGCCGAGCCGTGCGATTCCCGCCTCGTAGTAAGCATCCGCCTCATCGCCCAAGGCCGGATCGCAACACCCTCGCAGACCCACGACCACGACGCGGAGGCCTGCGCGCTTGGCGCCGCGCAGGACCAGTCCCGGAAACTCCCCCGCGCCCGCAATCAAACCCAATGTGTCGGCGGCTTCTTGCATAATCTTGCGTGACCTCGCATGCCTGTGGTTCCGCACGACCGCGATTCACACGGCCTGACTCTGTCGCACCGTGCCCCCCGACACCCGGAACTTCCGTTGGATCAGACCGCTACCGTTTCAACACGAAGTTCATCATGCGGCCGGGCACATAAATCTCCTTCGCAATCTTCGCGTCGCCGATCTTTTCCGCGACTTTCGGGTTCGTCATCGCCGCGGCCCGGACTTCGTCCTGCGAGGCTTCTTTGGCCACGGTGATACGGCCGGCCAGCTTGCCCATGATCTGTACGGGAATCTCGACTTCCTCGTCGACGACCTGTATTGCATCGAAAGCAGGCCATGATTCAAGCGCCACGCTGTCCTTCCACTCAGCGCCGCAAAGCCGCTGCCATAGCTCCTCGCAAAGATGCGGCGCAAACGGCGACAGCAATCGCACGAAACGATCCGCCTGGCTGCGGTGCAGTCCCTTGACGCGATATGCCTCGTTGACGAACTCCATCATCGTCGAGATGGCCGTGTTGAATGCCAGTCGCTCGATGTCGTTCCCTACCTTCTTGATTGTCTTGTGCAGGAACCGCTCGAGATCACCGTTCACCTGGCCGTCCGAAACCATCGGTGAACAACCCCCGTTCGCTCCGCCGCCGATCAGCCGCCAGGTTCGTTGCAGAAACCGAAACACGCCCTGAACGTCCCGGGGATTCCACGGTTTGCTCGCATCCAGCGGCCCCATGAACATCTCGTACAGCCGCAGCGCGTCCGCGCCGTATTCCTCCACGACGGCGTCGGGATTGATTACGTTCTTGAGGCTCTTGGACATCTTCTCGATTGCCCCGGCGAGCTTGCTGCCGTCCGCCTTGTGGTAGGCCCCGTCCTCCCGGAATTCGATATCGTCGTACGACACGTACGCGCCGCGGTGATCCTTGTACGCGAACGCGCGGATCATGCCCTGGTTAAACAGCTTCTTGAACGGCTCCGGCGTCGAGACGTATCCGAGGTCGAAGAGCACCTTGTGCCAGAATCGGGCATACAACAGGTGTAACACGGCGTGCTCCGCCCCGCCGAGATACAGGTCGATTCCGCCAACATCCTCCGGCGCATCCTCTTTTTGGCTTTTCGGCGTTTCGGCTTTTCGGCGTTTCCCCCCCATCCAGTACTGCTCGGCCTCGGGCGAGCAGAATTGCTCGGAGTTCTTCGGGTCGCAGAAGCGCAGGTAGTACCAGCACGACCCGGCCCATTGCGGCATCGTGTTTAACTCGCGACGATAAGTCTTGCCGTCGCGTTCGAGAACCATCCACGCCTTCGCCTGGCCAAGCGGCGGGCTCGGCATCGCGTCGCTGTCGTCGGGCACGGATACGGGGCGATAGTCGTCGACCTCGGGCAATTCGAGCGGCAACTCTGATTCGTTCAGCGCGACCAGCTCGCCATCCTGGCCGTGCAAGATCGGGAACGGCTCGCCCCAGTAGCGTTGTCGGCTGAAAAGCCAGTCGCGGAGTTTGTAGTTCACCGCTGCGCAACCCAAGCCGCGCTGCTTGAGCGAAGCGGTGATCTTCTTCTTGAACTCGGTCGTGCCGAGGCCGTCGAATTCACCGGAGTTGATCGCCTCGCCCTCGCCGGTGTACGCATCCATGAACAGGCCCGGGTCGTTTGCGTAGGCCGGCCCACCAACCTGTTGCATCCAACCCGCATCGCCATCGAGCAGCGCGCCGGCATCCTGGGCCGTTATCCCCCCGAGCGTTCCGGCCGCCGCCGTCGCCGACTCGAGCAGCTTGTCCGCCGCACCGGCGTTGCCCTTTCGCTCTGCGTAGCCGCGATCCACGCCGCGCGTGTTGATCTGCTCGTGAAGCCACGCATCCGGCGGCATCACGACCGCGATCATCGGCAGGTCGAACTCCTTGGCGAATTCGAAGTCGCGCGTGTCATGCGCAGGCACGGCCATGATCGCGCCGGTGCCGTACGTCATCATCACATAGTCCGCCACCCAGATCGGAATCCGGGCACGCGGATCGCCCTCCGGCCACACGGGATTGATCGCAAAGGCGCCCGTCGCCTCGCCGGTCTTCTCTTTCGTGTCCGCCGTCCGCGCGAGTTCGGAACGCCCCGCCGCCGCCTTGCAGTATGCCTGCACGGCATCGCGCCGGTCGGGCGTCGTCAGCTCCTCGACGAGCGGATGCTCCGGCGCGAGCACCATGTACGTTGCGCCGAAAAGCGTGTCCGGGCGCGTCGTGTAGACCTCGATGACGTCGTCCGTGCCGTCTACCTTGAACCGCACCTGCGCGCCTTCGCTGCGCCCCACCCAGTTTTGCTGCATCAACTTGATCGACTCGGGCCAGTCCAAGTCGTCAAGGTCGTTCGTCAGCCGGTCGGCGTACTTTGTGATCCGTAGCATCCACTGGCGCAACGGTCGCCTGAAGACAGGGTGATTCCCCCGGTCGCTGCGCCCCTCGTTCGTCACTTCCTCGTTGGCTAGGACAGTGCCAAGGGCGGGGCACCAATTGACCGGCACTTCCGCCAGGTACGCCAGCCGATGCGAGTCCACGTACTCGCGAACCGCCCTCTCTCCTCGTGCGGAAACCTCGTCCGGTATGGGCAACTCCGAGATCGGCCTGGCCTTCTGCGACAACTCGTCATACCAACTGTTGAAGAGTTGCAGGAAGATCCACTGCGTCCAGCGGTAGTAGTCCACGTCCGTCGTAGCCAGCTCGCGGTCCCAGTCGTAGCTGAAACCCAGCATCTTGAGCTGTCGCCGGAACGTATCGATGTTTCCCTTCGTCGTAATCGCCGGGTGGCGGCCCGTTTCGACCGCGTGCTGCTCCGCCGGCAGGCCGAATGCATCCCAGCCCATCGGGTGCAGCACGTTGAAGCCGCGCATCCGCTTGTATCGTGCGACAATGTCCGTTGCCGTATAACCCTCCGGATGTCCGACGTGCAGTCCCGCACCGCTTGGGTAGGGAAACATGTCCAGGACGTAGAACTTCGGCTTGCTCGGATCGAAGCCAGGCTCCCCCGGGTTTGGCTGCCGGAACGTCCTGTGTTCGTCCCAGAAGGGTTGCCACTTGTCTCTCATGGCCTCTGGAGCGTAATCTTCTGTGTTCATCTCATGACCGTCCTTTGTCTATGCCGGCCTGTCCCGCCCGGGCCGGCCTACAGATGATCGGACGAGTAGTCTATGTTCTCCTGCCACACCGTGCATCCGGCGCATCGTGCGTCGTAGTATCTGCGAGGCATGGGCGACCGGCAGCGTGGCAGAGCGCGGCCTCCGGCCGCAGCCAAAGTACTGCCACGGGCCGCTATGTAACCCTGCGGGGCTCCATCGCATCGCCACGCCAAGCGTCTGAGAGTAAGGAGCTTGTGGTGCATTCGCAGCTCGCGTCAGGCGGGCCGTGTTCCGTAATCTCACCCCACCCCTACAAACAGACCTCGCCGCTACTCGCGGACTGGCTGGTGGGTCCTGTCGTAACGCCTGTAATCATCTCAAGTTAGCACAGTCTTCCTCTCGGCGACACGTTGCTCACTCCGAGGCACGGTCGTTGCCCCATCACCCCGCATCGCTGCTGAGAGAGGGCGAGGAGTTGGGAGGACAGGGGGCTGCCGAGGCCCGGAACCACTATTGAGAGCGAGGGCGGAGCCTGATGGACGAGAACACATTCCAGAGCAAACTCGCGGAGTTGGTGCAGGAAATCGGGGCGTTGCCCGCTGGTGAGCG
>JBDRKQ010000144.1:0-4325 GCA_043813895.1 Planctomycetota bacterium | reverse complement strand
GTGGGGCTCAGCACGACTTGCACGTCGCGGCCGTCCGCCGGGAGGTCTGCGAGGCGACGCGGCGTGATGGGGCCGGACCACGTCCTGACGAGTGCCGCGTTGATGGCGGTCATCATCTCCGTACCGCCGCTGCCTTCTCGGGACGCAAGGAAGTTCTGCGCCTCGGCGATGTTCTCCCACGTGCCGGGCCGCGGTTCGTCCCAGAGGATGTGTGTATCGCCGGCAAAGGTGATGAGATTGAAGGTGTCGTTGTCGCGCAATCCGTCCATCGCCTTGGCCATGCACTCCTTAGCTTTGTCGATCGGAAAGCCGCTCATGGAGCCGGAGGTGTCGAGCACAAAGATCAGCTCGCGCGGCACGGCCTGGGCGTCTTTCACGCGCTCGGGCGGCTGGAGGATGAGCGTGAAGAAGTTCCCGTGCTCGCCGGTGTGCGTGAGGATCGACTCGGTGATCGTGTCCGCGGCCTGTCGCCAGGTGAGGATGAAGTCGCGGTTGGGGATCTCTGTGCTGCCCGCCAACTCGATTGTCTCCGCTTGCGGCAGGCCGTCGCCGCCGAATCGCTGCCCGCTGATCGCGACTTCGTGCAGGGCTGATTGGAGATCGACGATGCCGGGTCCGCCGGTGTCGATGTGGACGGTGAGGGAGATGTCGTGGCCGGCCCGGGTCGGCGGCTTGGTCGGTATCGGTGTAATGCGGCTGGCATCGGGGACTTGGTTTGTGTCTGGCGCGAAGCCGGTACCGGTCGGAGGTTGGGGCACCAACTGGAAGTAGAACCACCGCCCGGCAATCTGACCGGTCTGGTCGGAGTAGAGGACGCCGAACTCTTGCGAGACGCCGGGATACAACACCTCGAACCCATACCACACTTGCCGCTCTTCCTCGCCACCCGCATTGGCCGAACCGTTCATTGCTGGCTGCTCGATCGGGATGGCCGTGTCGATGAGTCTGCGAAGTTGCTCGTTATCCAACTCGCCGAGCGTAGCGCTATCGCCGGCCTGTCCGAGGGTCAACTCCGCCGGCGCGAGGAGGATCAGGCCGAACCGTTCCTTCAAGCCGTGGGGCGGCCGGTACGTGTTGCGCTCCGGGGCGCCCGGCACGTAGCGCGGCCCGACAACCATGGGGAAGTTGAAGCTGGATTCGCCGTCGTGTCTTTCCAGCAATTCGACGTAGCTGATTTCAATCAGCACGTCCGTGCCCGGTTCGATGTTGGCGACGGACTGCGTGAAGATGTTGGGCCTTTCTTGTTCGAGGAGGCTGGCGACGTGGCCCCGTTGTTTGGCGGCTTCGTAGATCGCCCTGGCCCGTTGGCGTTCGTGGACCTCGCCGATGATGCCGCGTTCGCCGATGGTCATGGTCATGCGGTCGACCGCGGCACGGTGGCTCATCGGGAAAGTGTAGACTGCCTCGATCTTGTCTTCGTATGGGTTGTGGAACCGCTGCGTCAGTGTGACGCGTGCAAAGTCGCCGGAGATATCCACGTCGACATCGGTGTGCTTCAAGGGACACGGGCCGAGGACATAGCCTCCAGGGCTCAGCGCGTCGAGCCGACCGCCCTCCGGCAGCATGATGATGTCTGCCTTGGCCCTTTCCGGTATCGCGTAGTTCAAGATGGCAACGAGCGTTCCAATCAGAAGCATGGCGGCGGCGGCGGGAGAGTAGCGGTTCATGATGATCCTCCTTAATGGGAAACGACCGAGCGCGCGGTCTGACGTTGCCTGGTTTGACGAGCTGTCGTGGTTCTTCTGCGACACGGCAAGAGACTGCAGGAGTCGGTCGCGGCCGGCGGCGGCGCGATCCGCGTTCTCGTTGTGCCAGTCGCGCAACAGAGAATCGAACTCATCTTGCGGGGGCGGACCGAAGTCCTCGTGGCCATCGTGGATGTCATTGAAGTCGTTCATCGTGTGGGCAACTCCCTCATCGAGTTCGCGAGATGCTCTCGGGCGCGGTGTAGCAGCTTGTAGAAGCCGCTGCGAGACAAGCCCAGCGCTGAAGCCGCAGCCGCGGGCGGATCCGTCTCCAGGTAGTGCAGATGGATGGCGAGCCGCTCTTTGTCCGGCAGGTCGTCCATCGCGGCGTCAAGACGTTCCATTCGCTCAGCCTTGTCGACTTGCCCCGGCACTGTTGCCGAGGTTTCCGGTTCGTTCAACCGGCTGATCACGGCCTGCTCCTCGTGTCTGGCCCGACGGCTGTCGGCCCGGCGTCGCTCCGCACAGACTCGTCGGGCGATCGCGTACAACCAGGAACGCAGCCCCTCAGGCCGGTCCAGCCTGTCGAGTTTCTTGTATGCACGCAGGAATGTGTCTTGCAACGCATCGTCGGCCTCCGTGTCGGAACGCAGGTGGTAACGGCACAGCGATAACACGACCGCGGCGTGGCGGTCGTACAGCCTCGCAAAGGCCTGGTGGTCGCCCGCCACCGCAGCCTTCAGGTCGCTGGCATCGTCTGTCATCACAATACCCATGGCCGTTCGAGCCCCAATGTCCACTCGGATTTTACGCCTTTTAGAGGATTGGGTTCAGTCGACCGCGACCGGTCGTAGGCCCGCTGCACCCCCGGGATACACGACCGGCTTGACGTTGTGGTGGACGGTTTCCACGAATGAGGGACTCACAGAGCCGGAGGGTGTACCTCAGACGACGCCGCACAGGGTAGACCGAGAACGGACTGCATCGGTGGCAGGCTCCGCTCCGCTCGCCGCCGGGAGGGTATCCAAAAGGAGGAGAACTCACATGGGAAGGGGTAGAATAACCAGTGGCGGGTGACTGGCAGAGGATCGAGAGATGTGACATACGGGCACGACACAAAGTTCCGTACGTCGTGCGGACCCAGCTCAATATCGTTCGGATGACGAGATGAAGAGAAGAACGATAGCCTTGGCATCATTCCTTGCGCTGTGCCCGAGTTTCGCATTGGCCGACGCCGGAACACCCCTCGTGTGTGCCTCCGGTCTCCATATCCTCCTCGGCAATGCAATCCTCGGTTTGCTCGAGGGTTGGCTCCTTGCCAAGGTATTCAAACTGAAGCGAGGCCGGTGCATCGGCCTCTTGATTCTGGCCAACTACTTCTCGGCATGGCTCGGCATGTTTGTTATTGACGCGCTACGTGCATCGCAAACCGTGGACATCTACAATGCTCTGCGGCTCTTGCTCATCCTGGTGTTTCTGACGTACCTGCTGACACTTTCACTTGAGTGGCCATTTGTTGCCCTCTGTTTTCGGAAATCGCCGCGCTGGTTTCCGCGAAGTGTCAAAGCATCGCTTCTCATCCAGACTCTGAGCTACCTTCTTCTCTTCGGTGGTTTCTGGCTCGTCAGCGGCACGAGTCTGTACACACACTTTTCCATCGTTCCCGCGGAGGACGTCTCGCTCCCGCCAGATGTAACCGTGTATTTCATCTCGAAGGATGATGGCCACGTCTACCGACGTTCCTCTCATGGCGAGAGGCAAATGGTTTTCGAACTTGCTTCCACAAGCACCTGGGACTTCCTCAGGTTTCAAGAGTCGAGAACCGGCCCAGGCCTCTGGGACCTGGTCGCCGTTTTGGGGCTGCGACGTGATTACGACGACGCCATTGTCATCGTCGCCCATCTCATCGCAAGCACATCCGACTCAGCCTCGCTGACCCAGCAATACTGGGGATGGGGGTCCGCTCCGCAGATCGGAACAGCCGCCAACAGTGCGTGGCGATTCTCCTGGGCGCACTGGCCGAGTGTCGGATTGTACGGAAGTGAGCAGGAAACCGGGGAACAAGTGCGTGTTTCCTTCGGAACGCCTGTCATGGGCTGGCCTGTCTGGCGAGCGATTCATTTGCCGGAGAACAAGGTCCTTTTCCAGCTCGGTGATGATCAGCTTTGCTTGCTCGATATCTCGACCAAGTGCATCAGTCTTTGGGACCGTGGCCACGGTCCTGTGGCCGTAGCAGAAGAGGAACTGTCGAAGAAAGCAATCGCACAGCAACGCGTCAAGCCGCGCACGTAAACGTTGACGTTCCCGGCGTCCGCAGGTTTCGCTCGCCGACCTTCTCGGTTCGAGGATCAGCTTGTCCGAAGCGCGGCGTTGGCCGGCGCGATCAATCCACACCCCGACAGGTCCATCATCGCCCTGGAGGTTGTTTTAGGCTCGTCAGAATCTCCGCCAAAGAACCGGCCCACCTGCCTGTCGGCAAGCAGGTCTGACCGGTCGACACCGCTTGGCGATCTGAGGTCCGACCTCCGACCACCTGACGCATGGCGGGATCACCAGCCGTGCAGCGTGCGTCCAGGACGCATCTCTTCTTGTCGCCCCGATCCGCGGGAGGCACGCTTTATAATGGCGAGGCACGCGGCT
>JBDRKQ010000143.1:0-5104 GCA_043813895.1 Planctomycetota bacterium | reverse complement strand
CGGTGCTCGCGCTCAAGAGGTTCTCGGAAGTGTGTTTGCCACCTGCACTCAAAACACGATCAAGGCGTTGACCTTACTATCCCACGTCATTCGCGCCCCCGCCCCCGCGACGTGATGCGTTGGCACGCTAAACAGATACCGACGGCCTTCCTCTCAATCTCGTGCCAAAGCAACAAGGTGGAGTCAATAAAACGTGATGCCGAAACGAAATCGATATGCCGAAGTTCATCGGTAAGGCATTGCTTCGGTCCGATGATAATGCTCATGCCTTATCCTTTTGGATTGTGGCCGCAACCTATGCTACGCCACTCTTCCCGTCTCTTGATCCAGCCATCCGCGGCAGCACGCGCCTTTTGCGGCGCGTCGCCCAAGTAACCGCCAGGGCGATCAAGTGTGTCTGCAATCCGTTCGGGAAGGTCGCGGATCATGGGTGCTAAGGATCTGTCCTGCCTGGCGAGAGTGAATATGGAAGTACCTGTCTCGCGTGCCATCTTCGCAAGTTGCCGGACGGTTTCATGGGCGCGAGGAACGCCCTTTAGGGCGAGGGCAATATAAAGTGGTTCCGACGCGACATCAGAAACGCCCTCCTGTAGATTCGATCTCAGAGCGCCTTCGTTAATGACTGTCCCGCGAATGGCGACCGACAGTCTATCCGTTGCGAAGGCGAAGCCAGCGAGCAACTCATTCGTGAATCTCTGGGACGCTGAGTTGGTTAGGTCTCTTTGATGCTCGGATATCTGATCCATGTAGCACGTCGTCATACGTGGCATGTAAGTCTTCCAAAACGACTTGACGTTCTCAAAATCCTTCGGATTGATCTTGTGGGGCATTGTCGACGATCCCACACGGTCCGGGACGTCGGCCTCTTCAATCTCCGAGATTTCCGAGCGCATCAGGTGCCTGAAGTCGTCTGCAATGCTCGCCAGAACGCCAAACGAAGAAGTAACAGCATGCAGACAATCTACGAGCGGCTCCGGTTGAACAATCTGCGTAGAAAGCTCGTTTCGCCCGGGATTCAGACCTAGTTTACATAGCACCGCCACTTCGAACGCTCCTGGGTCTTCGATTGCCAGACTGATGGCGGCACGAGTGCCAACGGCGCCAGATAACTTCCCGACGAGATTGCCAAAGCTGGCGTGGAGCGCGTGAAGTCTGCCCTCAAGCCGCGACGCATGCCAGGCAGCCCAGTACCCCAACGTAGTCGGCTCGGCATGACGACCATGTGTCCGGCCCACCTGCGGAAGATTGCTATGGCGTTTGGCTAGGTCGTAGAGAAGATCTGTACAATCAAGGAACTTCGGTAGGAGTACACTGTTCGCGAATGCGCGGTACTGAACGGCGCGAGCGGTGTCGATGATGTCCGACGAGGTCGCGAAAAGATGAACATACGGTCGGTGCTTCTCTGGTAGCAGCCGCTGTATACAGTTGACAAGCGCTCGTATATTGTGCTGGATCCTCCGCTCTTCCTCGTAGACTTCGGAGAACGGTAGCGCCTCCACGATTGCACTGACGCGCTCTCCAAAATCCTGAGGAGCTACCCCGAAATCGCTTAGTGCGGTAGCGAGCGCTGCTTCAACTCGCCCGTAATACATCATATTGGCGGCTTCGGATAGGTAGTCCGAGATCGTCTCGTAATACTCAGGGGCCAGGCTCCGGTACCTGCTATCTAACGGACTAATTGTGTTTTGAAATTCGCGGTTCATCGCTAACACCATGGTTCTTTGTGTGGACTCACGCCGTAATAAACCTATCTTGTCACGCCGCAGGGACGATCACGGCCCGTCATACCTATCTAGGATCCTAGACCTTTCCTCGTCCGAAATCTCGTTCAGAAAGTAGTCGAGGGCAGCGCGCACGAGCGTCGCCTTCACGATCTTGGTCTTTCTTGAAACAGCGTCCAGTGACTCCAAGACAGGTACGTGGACATTGAAATTGGCAGACCGAAGCCGATGATCATCAACCCTGGAACGAGGCCCGCCCTTGCCTCCTGAAGACTTGTCTTTACGTACCTTGTCTTGTGAAGCCATCTTGGGGGCTGAGTCTAACGCCACCTCCTCCGTTGTCAACGAAAAACGAGTCCAGAAAACCAAGCAGAGATGTGGGTTCCTCAAAGGGCGGCTCCTCCCTCCGCCGTAATCCAGACTGAGTCGGATCGGCGATCAGGAGTGGTACCGAAAAGAATTCCGCCGGACTTGCCTTGGCTGCGCGTTCCGTACCTTGAACTCGAGCTACACACACCTTGATCGACGGGTCCTGCGGGCTCCCGGGGCGGCCCGGGCGTTCCGCATCTCTCGATCCGCTCGGAGACACAAAAGAGACACAACTGACCGTTTACGTCACAAAACGGCCCGGGCCGGAGAACCAGGCGATCGCCATAACGTTTGGAGCCATAATGACTTACGTGCACTGGGCGATACAGGACTTGGTAAACATTCAGTAAACCCGTGTCAGTTTCAGTCGTCGTGGGTGGAGCTGAGCTTCTGGCGGAAGTGTTTGTGGAGAGGGTAAAGGTAGATGTGTTTGACGGTGGACAAGCCGCGGTGCTGGCGATCGAGCTTGCCCCGCCCTTGTGTTTCTCCGGTGTAGATCCAATTCGCGGCCCGGTAGCAAGTGCCCTGGAATCGATCGCGGTCGACGAAGGTCTCCAGCAGGACGGGTTCATAGCCGTAACGGTCCTGCCAATCGCGGGGCAGACGTTTGGCGGCGGCGGCCAAAATACAGGATGCCAGGTTCCGCACCTTGACCCAAGGCAGAATCAGGAACCGGGAGTTGTTGGCGATGCGGTGCAGGTTGCGGCGACGGTGGCGGTCGTCCCAGCCGATGAACTGGTCGCGTGGGGCCACTTTCCAAGCGGCCGCCGAGAAGCCCAAGGCCGCCAGGAGATACGATCCGTGGAAGAGCAGGTACCGCACCTGCGCCCCGGGCAATGGTTTGTACTTCAAGTAATGATAGCGTTCGATCAATTCGTTCCACAGCGACGAGTCTCCAGGAGTATCCACCGGACGAAACTCCAGCGGGGTCACCGCCCGGGCTGGTAGTGACAAAGGCTCCTTCGGATCGGATGCGGCGGTAAGTTGGGGTCGGTTACGACCGTTTCCATTTCCCTTCTCGGGGGGCGGCAAGGTGATGAGGCCATCCCGGTGCATGCGCAGCATGGCCACCCGGCAGGACATCTCCTTGGACCGCCCATCCGGGCGTAACCAGTGCAGTTCGCGGCAGACCCGACGCGATAGCTGTGCCCGGTTGAGCTTCGGCTCCGACGCCAGGAGTCGACGAATCCAGTCCATCTCTTCCGTGGTGAACAGACGGCCGCAGTATCGAACTGGTTTGCCAGTGGTCTGCACGCTCATGTGAACGGCTCCGGACAACGCCAGGCGTCTTTCTGCTGCTGGGACAGATTCCAAGGCATAAACTCCTCGAGATTCTCCGGCGCCCGGCCACCGTTTCGGGCGCAGGCCTCGAAGTAGGCTGTGAACCACTTCTTCGGATCGATGCCGTTTTTCAGGAGGGTCTGGAAGATCGTGAAGCAGATCGCGGTCAAAGCCCCGCTCCAGACCGAACCGCTGCCGTAGTAGTTCTTGCGTCCCACAGCCGGGTCGCGCAGCCTGCGCTCCGACTCGTTGTTGTCCATGGGAATCTCGGGGCGATCGACGAAGAGGGTGCATCCTTCCCAGTGGTTGCGGAGGCTTTCCAGAGCCTTTCTCGCCGGCTTGGGCAAATCGGGGTCTTCCAGTTCGCGGTAGCGCTGCTTGGCCATGGCTTCGACGGCATCCCGCAACGCTCGATCCTTCGCCTGACACGCTTCGGCATCCGACAACACCGCCAGACGCTGATCGTTGAGCTTGAACAGTTCATTGATTCGCATGACCCAGGCTTCGCCCCAGCGGCGCAGTCTTCGGTAACCGTCCCGGACTCGAATGAAATCACGCCGCACATGAGCCCAGCAGAAGGCAACCAGGATGTGGTCACCCAGCGCTTTGTACACACTGTAACGGTCGGCATTGATGATACCTGTGGGGTCTTCTCCCAGGTGATTGGCGGGAACCTTGGTCGAACGAGTAGGTTCCAGAAGGTAGGCCACCGTGTCGTCGGTGATGACCACCCACAGCCACCATCGGTAGCCGTTTTTGCCCTCCACCTCTTCAAAAACTAACCAGCGGGTCTCATCCATCTTCCAGTGGTTGGCAGTGCGGCTACGTTCCAGAATCCGGGCATAGACCGGTTGAAGCAGTTCTCCGATTCGCCGCAGTCCGCCGGTGAGAGTACCCTGGGAAACGGACAGCCCTTCCAAAGCCAACACCTTGCGAACCCGATGGAGCGGCCGCTGGAAAAGGAACTTCTCCATCAACAGCCGAACCCAGAAGGAGGTGGCAAACATCCCCTTGGGGATCAGCTTCGGTGGACACGGTGCGGTGACGATACCGCTGGCAACCTGGCAATCACACGTGGGCACGTACCGGGTTCGCTTATGAATGCGGCGGTACAAAACGACTTCCCACTCGATCTGCTCGGAATCCTCGCTGCCGGGGAACACGTCGAAGGGCCTGCCACAGCGGGTGCACGCACGCTGCTGGTGGGGGAGATCGTGAACCGCTTCCTCCGCTGGAAGGTCGCAGCGGCGTCTTCGGCCATAGCCCTTCGAACCTGGCTGTTTGCCTCGTTTGCGTCGTGGCTCGCCGCCAGGCTCGGGTACATCTGCAGCGTCGGCGTGGTCATCCACGGCGGGAGTCGAATCGTGTGGGTTGAGCTCAGGTTGGGGGCACTGTTCGGACTTGCGCCCAAAAACCTGCCCCTCGAGCCAAGCGACCCTCGCCAGGGCTTCCTCAAGCTTGTGGGTCAGCTCGGCGATCTGGGCTTGCTGCCGGCGAACGACCTGCTCGAGGCGCTGAGCCTTGTCCTTCCAAGCCGCTTCCCGCTCGATAGCACGGGCATGCAGGGCCCGCCAGTAATGTGCCTGCCGGCGGAGCTCGATCTGAAGGTTACGGACTTCGGCATCCTCAACGAGCATGCCAACATAATGCCGACCTCAGCGGTGTGTGTCCAGCCCCCGCAGCAGAATTCCCGCAGCGCCCCAGAGACGACCACGGGTTCACTGAATGTTTAC
>JBDRKQ010000142.1:0-7692 GCA_043813895.1 Planctomycetota bacterium | reverse complement strand
ATTCTGCGTCGCCTGGAAACGCATCGAAGCTCTGACGGAGGCTACAGCTCCGCGCCGGGGCGCCGATCGGGAACCGTATACAACTGCTTTCTAGCGCTGGGCGCGTACCAGGATCTCGGTCGCGAAACGCCAGACTCGCGGGCGATGATCGGGTGTCTGGACGGACTTCGTACGGATGACGGCGCGTTCGCCAACGAGCAAGGCATGAAGCTCGGGACAACGCCCACGACGGCGGCGGCGGTTGTCCTGATGCGGCAGTTGAAGACGCCGGTTCCGCGGGCAGTGGGTGATTGGCTCATAGCGCGATGTCACGATCGGGGGGGCTTTCTGGCCATGCCGGAAACGCCGATTCCTGACCTGCTCTCGACCGCAACGGCGCTTCATGCGCTGGCCGAGCTTGGTGTGCCGGTTGCCGGAATCAAGGAGGCCTGCCTTGATTTCGTGGACAGCCTCTGGACGGGCCGCGCGTTTCGCGGCCATTGGGCTGATGACGTGGAGGACTGCGAGTACACTTACTACGCCTTGCTGGCCCTCGGCCACTTGTGTGGTTCGCCAGAGTAGCGTCGGCCCCCTGTGGCCCACGTATATGTGCGAAAACCTCTCGGCGCGTGGGTTTCGTAGTTGAAGACGCGCGGCGGGGTGGCATGGGTAATGAGTGGGGCACCGCGCAGGGTGTCCCACTCATTACCCGTGGGAGCACCTCAGGGTCTTCCCCACGGGTAAGCTCCGTCCCGGCTTGCCGGGACTCCGCTAACCCATGCCACCCCGGCCAAACACGTACCGGGCTGAGGCCCGCGGCTCTTCTGTCTGAGCATACGTCATGCCGATGGACTCTCACGCTATGGAGCAATGCCTGACCGAGGCGAAGCGAAGGCTGCTTGCGGCCCGCGTCGGGGACGGCCACTGGGAGGGGGAGTTGTCCGGCAGCGCGCTCTCGACGGCAACAGCCGCCTGTGCACTGGCTGTGGTCGACCGGATCCGCGGCACCGATGACATGTCGGCGATGGTCCGGCAGGCGCTGGCGTGGCTCCGCAGGCACCAGAATCCCGACGGCGGATGGGGCGACACAGTTCGCAGCCCGAGCAACGTCAGCACATCCACGCTGTGTTGGGCGGCGATCGGTGCGTGCAGGCGCGTTGCAGAAGGCTGCCAGTCGGCCGAGGAACGTGTTGAGGATTGGCTGCGACAGCGCGTCGGCAACCTGACCCCGTCGGCACTTGCACAGGCAATTCGCGACGCCTACGGCAATGATCGAACGTTTTCCATTCCCATCCTGACCACGTGCGTGCTGGCGGGGCGATTCGGAGAGGGCGTTCGGGCGTGGCGACATGTTCCGGCGTTGCCCTTCGAGCTGGCCGTCTGTCCGCACACGTGGTTCCGCTGGCTTCGCCTCCCCGTCGTGAGTTACGCGCTGCCGGCCTTGATCGCGATCGGGCAGGTGCGACACCACCACCTGCCTACGAAGAACCCGTTGACTAGAAGTTTGCGTTGGCTGACTCGCAGCAGAACGCTGAGCATCCTGGGCGACATGCAGCCCGAATCAGGCGGTTTCCTCGAGGCGACGCCCATCACGAGCTTCGTCGTCATGAGTCTCGCCTCGGCCGGATCGGTGGACCACCCCGTCGTCGAGCAAGGAGTCCGGTTTCTCACCGCATCCATGCGCGGTGACGGAAGCTGGCCGATCGACACGAACCTGGCAACCTGGGTCACGACACTGTCAGTGAATGCCCTCGCAGACGAGACGACCGCACACCTGAATGCCGGCGAGCGCGATGTGCTGTGCGAGTGGCTCCTGGGCCAGCAGCACCAAGTCGAGCACCCCTACACCCACGCAGCGCCCGGCGGTTGGGCCTGGACGAATCTCAGCGGCGGCGTGCCGGATGCCGATGACACGGCCGGCGCACTGCTCGCATTGCACCGGCTGTCAATGGGCGAGGATTGCACTGGGCGGATGCTACGCGCGGTGACGTCCGGCGTCTGCTGGCTACTCGATCTGCAAAACAGCGATGGCGGCATTCCCACCTTCTGTCGCGGTTGGGGCAGGATGCCCTTTGACCGAAGTACGCCCGACCTCACAGCACACACACTCCGCGCCTGGAGCGCATGGCGGGAGAGGCTCTCGCACGGCCTGCGCGCCCGCGTTGACCGGGCAACCCACAAGGCCGTTGAGTTTCTCGTCAGCACGCAGCGAGCAGACGGCACCTGGGCGCCGCTCTGGTTCGGCAGCCAGGCAAGCCCGAGCCGGGAGAATCCGCTTTACGGCACCACACGCGTGTTGAGAGCCACGGAAGTCGTGTCGGTGGACGGGGAACAAGCGCGAGCCTGGAAGCGGGCGCGACGGCGAGGCGTTGCTTGGGTCCTGCTCGCCCAGAACTCGGACGGCGGATGGGGCGGCGGGCGTTCGGTTCCTTCCTCAATCGAGGAAACCGCGCTCGCCTCAGAAGCGCTGGCAGGCGTGGACGAGGGTGTTGCGGCCGGCGTGAATGACGCAATCGAACGCGGTTGTGCATGGCTCGTCGAGCACACCGACGGCGGCACGCGCTTCGATCCCTCTCCCATCGGCCTGTACTTCGCCAAGCTGTGGTACCACGAACGGCTTTATCCGCTGATCTTCACGGTCGTGGCACTGGAGCGTGTCACGCAACATCAATCCAGTAGATCGAATCGGCAGATTCGACGCTGTGGTTTGTGATGTGGATACGAGTTGTCGTGTCTGCGAACCCGACTTACACGGCTGGGGACCTGACCTATACGGCTCAATGGCGGCAGATGCCGTCGCCGAATAGCTCGATGTTTACAAGGCAATCCACGAACATCTCAATATCCTCATCGGTGAGTAGGTCATCCTCATTCATATCTGCTCTACATCGTTGTGGAAACTCCCATGTCTGTGAGATGTGTATATCGACGAAACCCTGGATATCATCGGCGTTAACGACACCATCGTTGTTCGTGTCGCCAATGCAGCAATCGGGCTCCATTGCCGAGATTATAGCACATCCGTTTTGTCTTGGTCTTTCATCCCCGTCACGCTCGCCCTTCCCTCCCGGCTCATCAGACACCACCACCGTCTCTGCCTCAACCGAAGTGGCAACTCCCCCGTCAGCAACGGTCTCCTCCCCCGTCCACGCCAAGGGCATGGCGAAGAGACAGCCAATCAAACCAAGCAAAAGGACGTGATGAAAATGGATACGTTGGGGCATTGCTTCTTTCCTCCTGATCGTGATTCTCCAGTTACCGGAATCTCGATCATCATCATAACACGCGGAAACCCGAGATGTCAACGGATGTCGCAATTGCACCGTGAGAACGCAGGGCAATCGCAAGCTCGAGTTCAGAGCCGCGCCCGTAGAGGAAGCGGTAGGCGCTCGACCTTGGAGAATGCGTGCAAACGGGTCATCGCCGTCGCCTCCCGGACAGCCACAGACAATGCCCGTTTGACGTGATGCGCGAGGTCAAGGACACTATCCGCCGAACTGATCCGAGCCCCAAGCGCCAGCGCGGGGGCCTTGAGGTAGACCGTCGGCCTTCGGACCCACTCGCTTGCGCTCGGGGCTCGGATCCGCTGTCCGGCACAGGCGATGTCACGCGCCGCTCTGCGGCAACCACAGAGCGCCCTTGGCTCGGATCATGGAGGACCGAACATGGCCAACAAAGACAGGCACCTCATCTTCGCCGGATCAAGCTCGCGGCAGTTTACCCGCGCTGTTTGCAAGCATCTCAAGATTCGGCCGAGCCGATGCACCGCCACGCACTACTCCGAGGGTAACACCTTTGTCCGCGTCGGGCAGAACGTGCGCGGCAAGGACGTGTTTCTGGTGCAGTCGCTGAGCTATCCGGTCAATGACAACTTCATGGAGATGCTGTTCTACATCGACGCTTTCAGGCGGGCCTCGGCTAACAGCGTCACCGCCGTCATTCCTTTTTTCAGCTACGGCAAGGGGGACAAGAAGGACGAGCCGCGCGTGTCCATCAGGGCGAGGGTGTGCGCCGATTGCCTGGAGGCGGCCGGTGTCGACCGGATCGTGACGATGGACCTGCACGCTCCGCAGATACAGGGTTTCTTTCGCGTGCCGGTGGATCACCTGTACGCCCTCCCGGTGATGCTGCCTCACTTCGGTAAGAAGGTGCGAAAGAACTGGGTCGTCGTCGCCCCCGACGTCGGCGCGGCCAAGATGGCCAACGGCTATGCACAGGCGCTCGGTGTGCAGACCGTGATCGCCGAGAAAGCGCGGAAAGGACACCGCGAAGAGGTCGCCGTGAGGCGGATCATCGGCGCGGTCAAGGACAGGCACGCCCTGATGGTAGACGACTTCACGATTAGCGGCGGGACGCTGATCGCCACGGCCGAACGGCTCAAGGCGGAAGGCGCGAAGGACGTCTACGCCGCCGTCACCCACGGCGTGCTCTCACCCGGTTCCGCAGCGAGGATCGATGCGAGTCCCATCAAGGAACTCGTGACGACGGACAGCCTGGAGTATCGGTTTGCGCCCCTGCCGAAGAAGGTCAAGATCGTCTCGGCGGCGCCGCTCTTCGCCAAGGCCATCCGCAACATCTACCGGCAGACGAGCATCTCCGCACTGTTCAACATGTAGCCCGAAGAGGCGGCGCGCCGGGGGGATCCCGCAATCCGCGATTGAGAATCAACCACGGGCAAACTTCAAGAAGTTCTCCGTCAGCAGGTCACACAACTCGACGCGATCTACCTCGGTCGCGCGGCACTCGGCCGCAACGTCGTCGACGGACTTTCCCAGACTTGCAGGACCATCCGGAAACATCCGGGCCCACTCGGCCACTCTCGTCGCCGAGGCCTCCGGGTGGAACTGCATGCCCACGCTCCGCCCCAGGACGAACGCCTGATTACGGCACGTTGCGGACGACGCGAGCAGTGTGGCGCCCGGGGGAAGTTCGAACGTATCGCTGTGAAACTGCGCCGTCGGCAAGGTCGCCGGGAAACCGACAAACAGCGGAGATCGGACGCCCTCATCGGTAAGGTGAATCTCGCAAGTTCCGAACTCGCCGGTGTCGCTTTGCCGCACTTGCGCACCAAGCACCTGTGCCAGGATTTGACCCCCGAAGCAGATTCCCAGTGTGGGCTTTTCAAGTGCCACGGCACGAGCCACGAGTCCCCGCGCATTCATCAGCCCCGGGTCTTGGTCGATATCTCGACAACTTGCCGGTGATCCGAGCACCAGCAGGGCGTCGAAGTCTGCGACATCGGGCAAGCGTTCGGTCTGAAATGCCGCGGCGACGGTGCACGGAACGCCGCGCCGGCGGAGTGCCGTCCCCATGAGGTCGGCATCACACAGCTCATGATTCTGCAACAGCAGGATTCTCATCGATGTCCGCACGTCTCCCAAGATTCGCGCATTGTTAAGTTGCACATTTCATATGGGTGGTACGGGCATCTTGCCCGTGCGGATACGGGCGAGACGCCCACCACCCTTTGGCATTCGTTCAGTCTATTGATGCGCACGCCCTAACCACCCCCGACGACCAATCGACAGATGTTGATGCACACGAGGCCCGCGTAGGTGCCCAACACGTACCCCGCGATCGCGAGCAACACGCCGACCGGCGCGAGAACCGGGTTAAACGCGCCGGCCACGATCGGCGCGGAGGCGGCGCCGCCGATGTTCGCCTGCGATCCGACCGCCACGAAGAAAAACGGCGCCCGAATCAGCTTCCCGACAGCCAGCAGAATGACGATGTGGAACAGCATCCAGGTCGCGCCCATCGCCAGGAAGTACCTTGCCTCGGGCTTGAGCAACCTGTTGAAGTCGGCACCTGCGCCAATGCACGCCACCAGCAGGTAGATCATCACGCTGCCCATCCGCGACGCGCCGGCGCCTTCGAGATTCCGAACGCGCGTGAACGACAACACCATCCCGATGGTCGTGACGATGACGATCTTCCAGCCGAAGGCATTGAGGAAGCCCCTGGCTTCGAGGTCTGCAAAGAACGGAATCTCCATCAATCGTTGGCCGCCTATGTGGGCAATCCAGGCCGATGCAAAGCCTACCGCGAGGATGACCAGCAGGTCCGCGAGGCTCGGCACGCGGGAGACGCGGGCTTGGAAAGCCTCCATCTTCCGTTCGAGGACGGTAATCGCCGACGTGTCGCCCCCAAACCAGCGATCCACGATCGCATGACGCCCCGCGAGGAACAGCAGGACGCCCATCCAGACGTTGGCCACCGCCACGTCGACGACGATGATCGGGCTGATCGCGGCGTTGCTCGCGCCGAAGATCTTTTGGAGTGCCACGGCATTGGCGCCACCGCCGATCCAACTTCCCGCAAGGTAGGCGATGAGTCGCCATGCATCGTCGGGCAGCTTGCTCTGCCAGAGCCAGAGCGACAACGGCCCGCCGATCACGACGCCTGCGGTGCCGGCGAGCAGCATGATCCCCGCCTTCGGACCCAGACGCACAATCCCCCGCACGTCCAGCGAGAGCGTGAGCAGCAGCAGGCTGGCGGGCAGGACAAAACCCTTGACCCACTTGTACAGCGCACACTCCACCGGGATGACGTGGAAGGTGGAGAGCGCCGTCGGCACGAAGTAACAGAAGACCAGCGCCGGGATCACCTTGTAGATGGCCCCGATCCCCCGCTGCTGCGACGTCCAGAATATCGCGGCGAGCACCACGAGGAGCACGGCAAGAACGCCCGCCTCGGATTGGATGAGCGCGGGAATCGACTCGACGGGCTGAGAGGTCGGTCCTTCGGCCATATTCGTCGTCACAGGCGGCATCCGTCCGATGGTAACGGCGCCTAGCCGCCGCGCCTACCGGCCGCCCACACAGCTGGAGGCTCCGGGTCCGTGACGTTTCAGGCGGGACCTTGGCGCAGGTGGTCCGGCGAAAGTCGCCCCGGCGGGGCATAGGAACGTTGCCACGGGTGGAGCGCAGCGCAACCCGTGGACACGGTCTGCTCCCCCACAACTCTTCGCCCTGAAAGGGCGTAGGCACGCTGCCCACGCCCTTTCAGGGCGGCGATGAAACTATACGCATCCTGCCCACGCGTTCCGCTGCGATCCACCCGTGGCCATGCGCCTGCGCTCCTCCGAAGCGGAATGCTCGTGCGTCGCGTGCCTGATCCGAGCCCCGAGCGCAAGCGAGCGGGTGCGAAGACCTCCGGCCTGTGCGTGCTTAGGGCGTGCGCATGAATAAACTGAACGAATGCCGAAGGGTGGTACGGGCGTCCCGCCCGTAGCCGCACGGGCAGGATGCCCGTACCACCCATATAAAATGTGCAACTTATTAATGCGCGGGTCCTTAGCGTCCAGATGGGGTGGCATAGGCCAGATGGGGTGGCATAGGTCAGATGGGGTGGCATAGGTCAGATGGGGTGGCATGGGTCAGATGGGGTGGCATGGGTCAGATGGGGTGGCATGGGTCAGATGGGGTGGCATGGGTCAGATGGGGTGGCATGGGTAACGAGCGGGCACCCCGCAGGGTGGCCCGCTCATTACCCGTGGGAACAACTCGACGTCCTTCCCACGGGTAAGCATGTCCCGGCTTGCCGGGACTCCGCTTACCCATGCCACCCCCGCTAGCCCGCATATTTCATGAGTTACAGCGTGGCTCCGTGATTGGTGATGTTTGTGCCGATGTTGCTGTGAGGTTAGATCGGCCGCCTCTTCGGCGCGTAAGGCCCCCTTACCCCCACACGTGAAGTCGAGTTTTTCAGGGG
>JBDRKQ010000141.1:0-6843 GCA_043813895.1 Planctomycetota bacterium | reverse complement strand
TTGTGTCCCAAACAGTAAGAATGAGTGGCCTGGCCTCTCGTGTGTCTGCGCGCGGCGCGAATCCACCGCCTACCTTCTGGCCGACGCACACAAGTCTCCGGTCGTCCGCCATGAAACACAAGTCCGCCACGTACAGGTGGGCCGAAAGTGGGAGTGTCCGAATCTCCGCTTGCGTCTGCGTATCGAAGAGCCGCACGAATTTGTCGCCGACAGCGGCGAAGCGCTTCCCCGAACTAGAAAAGGCCAGCGCGCGAATATAGCCGTCCGTGGCACCGAGAGTACGCAACTCAATGCCCTGCTCGATGTCCCAGACACGAATGTGACCATCGCGGGAACCCGACACGAAGGTGCGTCCATCGGGGCTGAAGGCGCAGCTCATTACCCAATCCGCGTGCCCGCGCAGATGGCGCAGCAAACCACCGCTGAGGGCATCGACGAACGTGATCGTGCCGTCCTTCCTCGTCAGCGCCAGCATACGGCTGTCGCGGCTGAACTCGATATCATACGGGAGAGTATCGGTACTCAGCTCTTGCCTCGAGAGGACTTCTCCCGTAGCGACTTCGACCAGTTCGCCCCAGGTATCGGTCATACTGCCCGTGCAGATACGGTATGCGCGTTCGCCATCAGGACTCGGCACGCGTTCCACTAGCTGCTCCTTCTGGCGCAGCTGAGCGGGGACCGGTTCCGCTCGTGCATCCCATAGCTTCAATGTCCCGTCCGACCCGGCAGACAGCAAGCGTGTGCCGTCCGGGCTGAAGCGAACCGAGAATACCTCCGTCTGATGACCGTGCAGCACGCGCAGACGACGCCCCTGCGCACTCCAGATCGCGATCTCTCCACTCATGGAAGAAGAGGCCAATCGCTCGCCTGTGGAATCAAAGTCAACACTCGTGACCATTGCGTCATGACCGGTGAGAACGCGAACGACCGTTCTGTCGGTCGTGTCGAAGACGCGGATCGTCCGGTCGGCAAGGCCCGCCGCCAGAAGCTCGCCATTTGGACTGAACGCGAGAGCACTGATCATCTCTTCGGGATCCGCGGACTTCCACAACAGTTTCCCACTGTTCGCGTTCCACAGATGCACGATGCGGTCGAGTCCGCCGGTGGCAATCCAGGCGCCGTCGGGACTGAACGCGACGCCCATTACAAAGCTCTGATGTCCGTCAAGTTCCACAGATACGTCGCCCGTTTCGGGGTCAAAGCATTTGTTTGTTTCGCCCCCGACGAAGAGACGCGTTCCGTCCGGCGAGAAGCGGAGCGGACCCAACGGGTATTTGGCGCCGAGCCCAACACTTACCAAGCGGAGGCGCTCTCCCGTTTCGATGTCAAACACGCCGACGGCATCCGGGGGCACGTGTGCGACCACGCGCGTCCCATCGGGACTGAAAGCCAGACAGCCTCCACTACTGGTGCCGACGCCGTGGATCACCATAGTCTCTGCAAGCGTCTCCGCATCCCAAATGCGCAGTGTGCCATCTGCGGGAGAGACTGACGCGATGTGCGAACCGTCCGGGCTGAACGCTGCATCGATCACCGGCTGGACGTGACCGTACAGTGTCGCCGTGCTCTGGTCGAGTTGACCGGCAAGGTAGTACCATTCCCAGCCCCGAAGGTTCGTCGGTGCTTTGATGAGATGTGCCCGCGCCGCAGCGACAGCATGCTGCCTCAGCGCCGCGTCCGCAGCGGCGATGCTCGCGGCGTAGGTCTGCCGTTCAAGCGACTCCTGCGCGTCTAGCGCCTCGTCGCGCGCAGCCTCGGCAACCTGCCGCTGCTCCGCTTCCGCCTGACGCGCCGCGTCGGCCATGCCTCGTTGCCGCTCTGTCTGACGCCACAATGTCAGGGTGATGAGAAAGCCGACAGTGAGCACGAGCACGAATCCCGCCGCGATCGCGACCGGGACTCGGTACCGCTTCAACTGCTTCCGCATCATGTAGCCGAACGAGTCCCGCTTGGCTTCGATAGGCTCGCCCTTGAGGTAGTGCCCGATGTCTCGCCCCAACTCGCCCGCTGTCTGGTAGCGACGGTCACGCTCCTTATTCAGACACTTCAGGACGATCGTCTCCACCTCGTCGTTCACTTGCTTGCGGATCGTGCTCGGGCGGGCAGGCGCTTCTCGCATGATCCGATCCAACACGTCGCGCATGTTCCCGACCACCTCGTACGGAAACTGGCGAGTTAGCATCTGATAGAGAACGACACCGAGCGAATAGACATCCGTCCGGACGTCGATCTTGCCCGGGGCGCCCTCCGCCTGTTCCGGACTCGCCCACGGCAGCGATCCGACGAACTGGCCTGTCATCGTCATCATCGAGGCTTCGGCCGCTGTCGTCGCCACCTTCGCCAGGCCGAAGTCCAACACGTGCGGCTTGCCCTCGGCGTCCACACGGATGTTGCCCGGCTTCAGGTCTCGGTGGATGATCCCGCGCAGATGGGCGGCGTTCACTGCTTCGCAGATTTCGCTGAACAGCTTCAGCGTTTCGTCAATGGTCCGCTCGCCGCTGGCCATGAACACGTCCAACGGCTGGCCGCTGATGTAGTCCATCACGAAGAAGAAGCTGCCCGCCGCGCTGCCCGTGTCGTGGATGGCCACGATGTTGGGATGGTTGAGCTGGCCGAGGACCTGTACCTCGCGGTCGAAGCGGGCCCGGTCGGACGATCCGGCGAACGGCCCTTCCTTCATCACCTTGATGGCGACCTTGCGTTTGGTGGACTGTTGGATGGCCTGATAGACCACACCCTGTCCGCCGCGATGGATCTCGCGGACGATCTTGTAGCCGGCGAACGAATCGGCCGGCGGAACGGCGAACGCCCGCGCGGCCCCCGGCGTGCTGAGCGTCAAGCCGTTGGGCCCCTCGGGCTTGTCCGCCCCCTCGACCTCACGCCGCGCCGCACCGATCATCTCCGCGTCCAACGCGGAGGAGTCACTCGAACCGTCATCGGAGGAACGCGCCTGGCTCATAGTGCATCCTCAGGGCCGGTGCTGCGCGACGCCGGCGCTGGATTGCTTGTCGGCGCCTGCTGCGTGGTCGGCAGTTGTGCGCGCCACGCAGCAGCCTGGTCCCGTTTGCCCCACGCTTCGTAGAGATGCACCAAATGACCGATGACATATGCGTGGTCTTGATCGCCTTCCGTCCAGACCGGAAGCCCTCGTCTTCGAGCCCGGAGCAGTTGCTCCTCAGCCTCCGCGTACCGCCCAAGCTCGGTCAGACACCGGCCGTGGTGCGCTCGGAGGTACGGCTCCGAGGTGAAGCCCCCCGAGACCAGATCATGTGCGCTGGTAACGATCTCCCGGGCGATTCTTTCTGCCTCATCGACTCTTCCGAGGCCGCGAAGGGCCACGGACAGTTCGTGCTTCGCATATAGCGGCCCGTGCGAGTCCCCGGCACCGGACGAGCGCCAGAACTCCACCGCTTCTCGGGCCAGCCGCTCAGCCTCGCCGAATCTCTCACGGGCATTGGACAACCTCGCCAGGGCATGGGCGGCGTAAAGCGTGCCCTCAGCCTGACTGCCAAAAAGCCGGCGTCGGGCCTCATAGACGTCCCGCAGCAGGACCTCTGCCTCATCCAGGTCTCCGCTTTCCAGATGAATCCAGGCGAGACTGCCCTTGACCGTCAGCGCGAATCTGCCTTCATCTCCAAAGAGGCGTTGATAAGCCTCCAAGGCCTGGCGCATTAAGGGTCCGGCTTCTGCATACCGGGTCTGCGACACCAGGGCTTCAGCCACTTGATACCTGGCCCACGCCGCACTGAAACTCTCGGGACCGCCGGTGGCCTCAGCAATCTGCAAGGCCTCGCGCGCCGTAGCCTCAGCCTCCACCGCACGACCCTGGAAATTCACCGCACAGGCGAGCGTAGCCATGGCGCGGCCGACATGCTCGAGCAGGTCTGCCGGAATCGATTCTCGTTCCGCGACCACCGTGCGGAGGACCTCCTCTGCTTCAGCGTACCGTCCCCGCATCGTAAGCTGGCCGCCGAGCCCAACCGCCGAGTTCAGCGTGTCCGAATGGAGTGGGCCAAGCACCCTACGGCGAGCTTCCAGAACGGTGCGGAGCAGCTCGAACCCCTCGCCGTTTCCGCCACCGCGAGTAATGCAGGCGCCCAGCATGTCCATTGCGGCAAGTGTGTCCGGGGAGTCGTCAGCCAGAACCTGCCGGCGGAGTTCGAGTGCCCGGCGGGCTTGCGCCGCGGCCTCCTTGAAGCGCTCCAGCAGAAGGAACGAGCGTGCCAGCACGATACGCACCCGAGCTTCCAGCAGCGGCTTGCCCGCGAAATGTGCTTCCGCACGGCCGGCGGCTTCCTCCAGAAGTTCGCTCACCGTAACGTCGGCCATCGGCTTCTGAATCTGCGCCTGCCCGAACACGAAGGGATTCGCCGCTCCCAGGACCTGTTCATAGAAGTCGTTCACCCTGGCCGTGTCTTCTTCGGCGGCTACGGCTTGCGCTCGCTGCTCCGCTTCCGCTTCGCGGGCCTGATCCGCCTGCACATAGAGCGCGGAAGACACCACCAAACCGACCGCCAGGAGCAACACGAACCCCGCGGCGACAGCGGCGGGTAGCTTGTACCGCTTTAGCTGCTTCCGCAGCATGTAGCCAAACGAGTCGCGCTTCGCTTCGATCGGCTCGCCGTTGAGATAGTGCTTGATGTCCCTGGCGAGTTCGCCAGCCGTCTGGTATCGACGCTCGCGCTCCTTGCTCAGGCACTTCAGGGCGATCGTCTCGACCTCGTCGTTTATCTGTCGGCGGATTGTGCGAGGACGCGCGGGCTCCGCACACATGATCCGGTCGAGCACATCGCGCATGTTGCCGATGACGTCGTAGGGGAACTTGCTCGTCAGCATCTGATAGAGAACGACACCGAGCGAATAGACATCCGTCCGGACGTCGATTTTGCCCGGGGCGCCTTCCGCTTGTTCCGGGCTCGCCCATGGCAACGAGCCGATGAACTGCCCCGTCATCGTCATCGCCGAGGCCGCAGCCTCGGTCGTCGCAACCTTCGCCAGGCCGAAGTCCAACACATGCGGCTTGCCCTCGGCGTCCACGCGGATGTTCCCTGGCTTCAGGTCTCGATGGATGATCCCCCGCAGATGGGCCGCGTTCACTGCCTCACATATCTCGCCGAAGAGCCTCAGCGTCTCCTCGATCGATCGTTTTCCGCTCGCCATGTACACGTCCAGCGGCTGACCGCTGATGTAGTCCATCACGAAGAAGAAGCTGCCCGCCGCGCTGCCCGTGTCGTGGATGGCCACAATGTTTGGATGGTTGAGCTGACCCAGGACGTGCACCTCGCGATCGAAGCGAGCGCGGTCGGAGGACCCGGCGAACGGCCCCTCCTTCATCACCTTGATGGCGACCTTGCGCTTGGTGGATTCCTGGATTGCTTGATAGACGACGCCCTGTCCGCCCCGGTGGATCTCACGGATGATCTTGTAGCCTGTAAACGAATCCGACGGCGGGATGGTGAACGCCTGCGCGGACCCCGGCGTGCTGAGCGTCAAGCCGTTGGGGCCCTCGGGCTTGTCCGCCCCCTCGACCTCACGCCGAGCCGCGCCGATCATCTCCGCGTCCAACGCCGAGGAGTCACTGCCGACGCCTTCATCGGAGGGACGTTCTTCGCTCATGGTTTCTGGCCTCCATCAACGAGGTTCTCGGCCACAGACACGCATCGAGATGGCATCGATCAGGCGAGCCCACCATTGTCCGGCGACATTCAGGGCGAACGGTCACGCACAATCCGAGAAGAATCTCGACTCGGGGCCCAATACCTCTCGGAGCCGGTCGTGGGCCCGCGAGCGGAGCATGTAGACTGCGCCAGCGGACCTGCCGAGGGCCTCTGCGACCTGCCTCACCGGCCGATCCTCGAGATCCATCATCCGGACGACCTGCCGATAGGCCTCCGGGAGTCGGGCGATGGCGGATTCGAGCAGGCGCTGTGCCTCGCGATCGGCGGCACACCGGCTGGCGGTCGCTGTCGTGCAGCCCAACGTTTCGAGAAGCGTGATGGTCGATGCTTCAGGAGTCCGGCGATGAATGCGCCGCCTTGGACTAGGTCGCTTGCCTCGTTCGAGTTCCCGGATGGCGTCGCGCAGGTTGTTCTCGGCGATCCGGGTAAGCCAGGCGACAAACGCGTCCTGCGTTCGTCCTTCCAGTTGACCGATCCTCAAAAACGCCTCCAGGTACGTGACCTGCATCACGTCGGCCGTATCCACGAGCGATCGCCAGACAGGATCGAAGGAAAGCCGTCTGCGAACACGAGAACCGTGCTCTTGGAGCAAGGCGGTGAGTGCATCGCTGTTGCCCGTCACCGCGCTGGAGACCAGTGCGTCGTCTGTCGCGCCCATGGCCCGTGCCTCGGTATTCGACGGGATGAACGCACGCTTCCGGCCAACACGCCCGCCCCCCAGGAACAACCCGTCGCCGCTTGCTCTGCGTTCACTCGCGCAGGTGGTTCCTTACAGTCTATTGAACGGGGCTTTTATCCACAAGTGTGAGGCAATATGAACGCCGGATGAAATGTGTAGCGCAGGGCGGTCGAAAAACGTATCGCCTGATGCTGAAGATGCTCCTATTACAGTATCTCCTTTCGAAGATCAAGTTCAGTCGCCGTTACACAGCGTCTGGACTCTGCGGATTCCCGGTCTGGAATAAGATCGTCCAAGCGGAGGATAGGGCAATGCTGGGAAGCAACCCGAGCGCCGCTTGGTTGTCCGAAGCATCACGGCGGCGGATGTGATCGAAGTGCTGAAGTACCTGTTCGCGGTGCGCGGTGCTCCGCGGTACATTCGCAGTGACAACGGTCCGGAGTTCATCGCCCGGGCGATCCGGCAATACCTGGCGGAGAGCTGCGT
>JBDRKQ010000140.1:0-31386 GCA_043813895.1 Planctomycetota bacterium | reverse complement strand
GCCTCGACGAGGTAAGCATCCGTCGTTACGTCCAGGAGCAGGAGGACGCAGATCAAAACCAGAGCCGTTTGGAGTTTGAGTAACCGTTAACCCGGCCCCAACGGGGCCTTCCCAACGTGCACGCCCCCCACGGGGGGGCCTCCACAAGCCACCCGCGCTTCGGGGGGTACGTGACTCACCGCTCCGACACCGCCCGTCGTCATGCCCACGGCATCCGCGATCTCACGGTACTTGTACCTCTGTTGATAAAGATGCCAGATTCTGGCGTGCTGTTTCGGCAAGTTGCCCAATAGGATCTCAAATCGGCGTTTCAGCTCTCTAAAGGCGGCTTCCGAGGCGGGATCATCATAGATAGCAAGCATGTCGCGTAGGCAACACTCATTCACGCCGCTACCCGATGGTTGATCAAGCGAATAGATCCTGTCAGATTTCTTGTGTCGGCGGAGGAACTGTCTGGCGCTGTTCCAGACTACCGTCCGGAGATACGGAGCCGGCCCCTCTTCTTTTCTTATTGTATCTGTGCAGTGAGGCAGCAGGCTGACCCAGGCAACCACAGCCGAGCCGAGAATGTCGTCGGCTTCAGCCTCCAGAAGGCAGTAATGACGGGCAACAACACGAGACACGTTGTTCATGAAGGCGAACGCGTCCCGGGCGAGGGTGTCCTTTGCCGCCTCATCCCCGGCGAGAACGCGGCGCCAAAGTTCAGAGAGCCGGTCTTCCTGTCCTTCATCGCGGGGCATGGCGATCTGGTGACTCCTTCTCTGACTGGCATGTGCCTCGCCGGCGGAGGCCCTCAGTCGGGTCGCACCCCTCTCATTCAAGCTACCCAGGATGCGGCTGGATTGCAACGGATGTGACGCCGCGGCGATCCATGAAAAAGGCTCTTTGCGGGCTGAAAGAATCTCACGCCGCTGGGACTCTTAACGATAGAGCAACCCACGCCTCAGCCCGTCGGCTGCTGGGTGACAGGGCTGAGGCCGAATTGGTGCTGCCCAACAGAGCAAGCGCCGCGCTACATGCCATCGCAAGGGAGGCACGCGCGAGCCTGCGAGGATCGCAAGCCTGAACTTCGTCGTTGAGGCCAACGCAGGGGATGCGCGCCGTTATGGACTCCCGATTGGGCTGCGCTGCCTCCGGAGGAGCTTGATGTCCCGGAAAAAGAAAGCCGCGAAACCGAAGAAACAACGCTCCGCATCCATGGAGGGCGCCACCAGGAAGAATCGGTCGCAGCAGTCGTTGACAAGACAACACGTTGGCGACCAGGCCGAGAAGTTGGGGCGCGAGGACCAGCCCAATGACAACGAGGCGCCGACCATTCCTGAAACCACCTCGGACCCGCACGAGACTTCCACGAAAACCCGGGATTCAGGCAAGAAGGCGGGGGCCGCAGCTCGACTTCACACTGGTTTTCCTCGCCACAGAGAACGTCCCCATGGACCTTGCATGGATGCTATGGTTCGAGCGCAGACGAATACGACGGTGGCTTCGCGAACACAGGATCAAGCGCCGTGCCCTGCCCCTCACATCCTCATCTATGAATCAGAACTCAAGAGCGTCGGGGCCCTCTCGGCCGCGAAGGCTCGGTTGGAGACCGGCGGCGCCATTTACGGAACATGGACGCACAGTGGCCGGGCCGTGGTAGGATTCGTGACGGGTCCCGGTCCCGAAGCGGTTCACGAGCGTGCGCACTTCGTCCAGGACATCGAGTTCTTTCGAACAAACACCGAGTTCCTCTACGAAGACTATGGAATACAGTTCATCGGCCCGTGGCACAGCCACCATGAATTGGGATTGGATCGGCCCAGCGGTGGTGATGCCGAGCAGATCCGGTCGATCGGCGTGCGCAACAACTTCTCTCGCCTGGTCGAGATCGTAACGACGCATCGAAGGCATGGGCGTGCTGCAATTGGATTGGCGCGTCCCTCTGCAAGGCGCCAATCCACACTCGGCTCCCTGCGATGGCCGTGCCTGAGAAGCCGGGGCATTTCATCTCAACACGATGGCGTGTTCGTCAAAATCAACTCCTTTGAACACACGGCCCCGCAATCCGGCCAATGCAGACGGTGTTCGATCAGAGTACTGCCGGGCCTCAGCCCATATCGGCTCGCTCTGACCCAGAACGGCCAACCCGATCACACTGGACTTGCGCGCCACGACTTCGATTTCCCATTGGAGCGAATCCTGTTCGATGCGCTGGAAGAAACTCCCGGGGAAGCCGAAGACCTTCACCGGACACCAACGATTCCCCAAGAGCTGGTCGAGCAGTGCGATGAGCTGTCCGAGGCAGTGATCAACGGGATGACGGTGACGGTGAGCGAAGGCCTGTTCATCTTTGAGTTGTCGACATTGTCTCACGCAACCGTACTTCTCGCATATGACGATCAGGCGCCTTACATCGCCAAGGCCGTGGGTTTCCAGCCAGCTGGCGACGACAAGAAGCTGCTGGATGTGACCGCGCATGCCTTGGCCGATAGACCGCGCCGCAGCATGGCGCAGATCTATGCGAGGATGGCCGGTTTTGATCCTGGCCTGAGCGATCGCGCGGTTGAAGCCGAACTTTCGGTAACGAGCCAAGCCTCAGCGAAGGCGCGCACCCTGCTCGAGCGAGCCCAGGAGGCGGCCGAGCCTCACAACGGCTTGGACTTACCGCAGGAAAAAAGGTAGTCGATCATGCCTGGATGGCCACCAGATCAACGATCACGACTGGCGCTGGAACGAGCTATTCTCCAGCGAGAAATGCCTCAGTTTCAATTCTACAATCCGACGTCCCACGCGTTCGTTGAAGGTTGGGCATCAACCACCGTGGGACCGAACAGATTCAAGCTGCGAGCCGAGCTTCCGCCGGAGTACCCATACAACCAACCTGGCCTTTACGTCACGCATCCTTCTCCATTATGGAAATACGGCGCCCGGGAAACCATCAACTCGATGGGCACGTCCCACGCCTTCCACACCGATGGGAGCGAATCAGACTCACGTGTCAAAATCTGTTACACGGCCGGGTGGGATGCGTCCATGACCTTGGCTCTTGTTTTCGTGCGAGGATTGCTTTGGTTGGAGGCGTACGAGAGCCACCTGCGGACGGGGCGCGACCTGGCGGAGTTCTTGTGTGAAGGACAGCCGCCTGCAGAAAGGACTGGGACATGACAAGCGAACAGGAACGGGTAATGAGGATCATGCAGGACGCAAACAGGGGCAACACCGCCGGCAATAAACTGGGCTACGACCGGGATCGCCGCAGGATCGTTCCGGTCAACGAATACGGGGTGCCGATCAGCCATGACCCCGACCGGATCACTGCGGTAACACCCAAGGATATGGAGCACTTCGGCAACAAGAAAGGCGGGGCAACATGATTGTGCTGTCCGGAGAATGGATTGAGTCTCTGATTCAAAGGCCACAGGCGGTTGACCTGAGCTTCCTGAATCATGATGAGGGCGACGCCTTCAGTGTTGTGAGCGAGGACGACTTGGCATCGTCCAGGGCCTGCCCTGGTACTCTGTTGGTGTCGAATGGCATGAGCACCGTCGACGAGGTGACCGTCGGAAAGCGGACCGACCGCGTTAGGGTAATCGTCTCTCCAAGAGACACACAAGGCGATCCAGGGGCAACCGGATGCGCCCGGTGCTCCGCGATCGAGGCGAAGGGCTACGTGCTGCGGGAAGGACGATGGGAAGCGGTCCCCGTTCAGATCGTGCCCGTGCGGAAGGAGTTGTACTCGAGGACGAAGGGGCTGCTCGAGACGGACGTCCTTGCCGATTCGTCCGTGTTCATCGCAGGCCAGGGGTCCGGCGGTTCCTTTGTCACGTGGGAACTGGCCAAGCTCGGGATTCTGAACTTCGCGCTCATGGATCACGACCGCCTGGAGGTCGCCAACGTCGTCCGGCACATGGCCGGTATCTCGGACGTCGGCCGGTACAAGACTAAGGCCATGGCTGACATGATCCGGGAGAAGAACCCCTATGCCCATGTCCACACGTGGGAGACGAAGGTCTGCTGGGAGAACATCGATTTGAAACTATGAAGCGGAGGCCGCCCTGGGCGTGCGGGCGCCCAGGGGTTCGTGGTAAACCGTGGTCTGTTGTCCTGGACCACCTGTTTCCACACAAGGAGCCTCCCATGAACTTCGTCGGTGTTGACCTCCACAAGAAGACCGCCGTGGTGTGCGTTGTGAACCAGACCCGCCAGATTCTGGAGACCCGTCGTCTAGCGTGTAGCGATCCGGACCGCATTCGGAAGTGGTTTGCCACCCTGGAGTCGTTTCAGGTCGTGGTCGAGGCGACGGCCAGCTATGAGTGGTTCATAAAACTCATCGAACCGATGGCGGACCGCGTGGTGCTGGCCCACCCAGGCAAGCTGCGAGTCATCGCAGAGAGCACGCGCAAGAGCGACAAGCTCGACGCCAAGGTGCTGGCTGAATTCCTCGCGCTCGACATGATTCCCGAAGCCTATCGGCCCACGCCGCGACAGCGGGAGCACCGCCAGTGGGTGCGTCACCGTCAGTATCTGCGAGTCCGTGTCGCATCGATCCGGAACCGCCTGCGGCGGGCCTTCTCGAATTACAACGCGGATCGGCCGGCCCTGTTTACGGCGGCCGGACGAAAGGCGAGCGCAGCAATCGAGCTTTCGGACGTCGACCGCTTCACGGTGAACCAGCTCTGGCGTGAACTGGACTTCTTTGAAGAGCAACTGGACGAGGTGCACAAAGCTCTGCAGCAGTTTGCGGCAAAGGCGCCGCCGGCCGAGGCAGCGGCCCGCCGATTGTTACGGAGCATCCCGGGGGTCGGCGAGATCACCACGGAGGTATTCCTGGCCGAGGTGGCCGACGTACGCCGCTTCCGGTCGCAGAAGCGGGTCGTGGCCTACGCCGGGCTGGCGCCGACGGTTCGCGAATCGGCCGGCCGACGACACGAACTGGGTATTACGCACGCCGGTTCGCGGCTCCTGCGCTGGGTGGTTTGCCAGGCGGCCTGGCAACTCGTGCTTCGGGATGCCCATTGGCGACGCATCTTCGAGTCGCTTGCCGCACGGCGTGGTCGCAAGCGGGCGATCACGGCGGTGGCCCGCCGTTTGTTGTGCGTGATGACGTCAATGGTGATGAATGGGCAGGAGTATCGACGCGCCGCCTGACCAGGTGACGCGAAGGAACGGCGATTGACTGGGCCGGGGCGTTCCCGGCCGACCACGGAGAAGTCGAGTGAGGGACGTGGACGGAACGACTTTGCGGGCGACCCCGGCAGTGACCATGAGCGTGCGCCCATTCGCAACGCTCGGCGAGTTGAATGGTGGCGTCCGTCGCATTTGTTTTTCATGGGACGACTGCATCGCGGCCTGAGTCACGACGGTCGATCCCGAATAGATGGTTGAGCGTTCTGTTCCGCCGGCCCGCGCTCGAAAGTACCAGGAGCGGCAATCCTCAGCGGCGAAATGCCGTGCTGAGGCTTTCCCTCCGCCTCGGGTTCTGGGAATGTGCGAGAGAGTGTCCGGCCGTGCGACGCCGGCTGAAATGGGCAGATTGACCGACGCCGACGGCGACGGGAATGTGCGAAGGCTCTCTCGCCAAACCCTGCACGCCCCACTTGACTTCGTCCGCTTCATAGATGGTCATTAGTTGGTCACTCGGACCCATCTTCAGCCTGCGTCGCGCCCTTGAGCCCCGTTTCGAACACCAAACAGCCGAAGCGGCTCGCCCCGTACATCTGCGAGCCTGCTAAGCTCCCGAAGTCGCGTTATGCCGCGCGTATGTGTGTAATGCGAGGTCATCTCCAAGGTCGTATGTCCCATGATGTCGCGCCTGATCATCGGATCCACGCCAGCCGCCTGCAAACTGGTCGCAAAAAGGTGGCGGAGGTCCTTGGGGCAGGTGAGATGCCCGAGCCCGATTCGCGTCGTCACTCTTATGAACTCAGTGCGAATGTCGGTTTCCTTCACAGCGCCAGCGTCTCGCCACACAGATCTAGCGATACGGGCCGTTTCCAATCTAGTGAGCGGAGCGTCCTTCAGCAATTGCTGTCGCTCGATCCGATCCTGCACATCCTGCTCAAGTTCGGCCATGGAGTTCTTTTCGAGGAGCGGACATGAGCGGCTTGAAACGAAGCGTCGCCGCAAGACGACAGGCCCCGACGTCCGGCTCCCGATGCAGGTGCGTAGAACTTGAGCGACTTGCGGCAGCAGCGGAACGTCGCGAAGGTTCCGCGTCTTGACCTGCCAATACAGACCTGGCTTGTTGGCGATTCGAATCACGTCGTTGTTCAGTTGCAGGTCGTTGTCGATCAGCAAGTGAGTGAGTTCGCCAACACGAAGTCCCGTGAAGGCCAGGACGAAGAAGACCCGGAACTGCCATTCATCGCACGCCTTGAAGAACGCCACCTCCTGTTCGGACGTCATTGGCCGAATCGGCTTCGCATCATCAATGGGCATCCGCTCAATCGCCAGCCTGCTGAAGGGGTTGGGAGCATACGCAGGCAGATGGCGCTGCTCACGGGCAAAGTTGAACAACGCTCGGCACGTCCCGAGGATGAACACGATTCCTTTGCTTCGCATCAGACGTTTCTGGGTGTTCGGATGCCCGTTCGGCGGGACCTTAGTTGTACGGAGATAACGCACGAATTCCTCAGCCAGGGCTTGAGTGAATCGATCTGCCCGAAGGCTGCCGTGGACGCTGGTCGCATAGGTACCCAAGTGGCCAACTGCCGTTCGGTAGCGGCGCACCGTTGCTAGGGAGGACCGCCGCACCTGCTCATGGTGGTCGAGCCACTTCTCGATCAGATCCTTCAGCTCGACGGGCTGGAAGGCGAGCACCGTCGGCGCCCCTTCGGCGATCTGAGCGTTGATCTTGGCTGCGAGGGTTAATGCTTCGGCTCGATTGTCTCCCGTGGGGCGGCGCACCTGTTTGCCCTGGCGATAGTAGATCCAGTACTGATTGCCGCGCTGATACACGCTGACGCGGCCCACGCGCCGACGCCAAGCTCGCTTGTTCTTGGACATGTCGGAGAACCTCCCGTGCACAAATGTGCACAAACGTGTGCACAAACGGAGGTTCCCTGAAAACGCTAATCCTCGAAGAATGAAGTGCTTACGTTCCTTCGAGGCTCGTTAGAACGGAGAGGGGGGGATTCGAACCCCCGGTACGGTCACCCGCACACCGCATTTCGAATGCGGCTCCTTCAGCCACTCGGACACCTCTCCTGCTCGATCTGACCACGGTCCTGAGAAGAAGGTACGACGCCTCGCGTTCCACTTGGAAGCAGGGTTGGGACGCTCGTGCGCACCGTCGGGCACGACCACGATGGCGGCGTCGCAGCCGGCATGCTGTCCACCGCCCAGACGCTACGGACGCTTTCTCGCAACCAGGTGCGACCGTTGTTTTCCCGCGTCAGACCAGGAGGCCGTATTACAGCATGGGCCGTCGGCGTGGGCAAGCCCGCTTGAAGCATAGAGCAGTGGAATCGGATGGACGGCAAGTTGCCGATAGACTGTCGTGCCGTGTGGTCGAGATGCCATGAGAACGCTTCCCAAAAGACTGCTTCTTGCACCGATTGCCCTGCTGATCGGCGGATCGTTGGCGGCGATCCTCGCCTTGTCTGCCGGGCGATGGGACTTGCCGTTCTTCTGGGCGTACGGAGCCGTGTACGCTGTGTTGGCCATCGCCGCGTTCGTGATGCTCGATTGGGGTCTCATTCGAGAGCGAATGCGCAGCGGCCTGCGAGAGCGAAACACGCTCATCCGGGGTGCCAGGGTCGCAATGCTGGCCCATCTCGTTGTCGCGGGCGTGGACGTCGGCCGCTATCACTGGTCCGACGCCATCCCGATTCCGTTGCAGATCCTCGGATTGGTCGGCTTCGCTGCGGGCTTCAGCGTGTCGGTTTGGGCAATGGCGGTCAACCGGTTCTTCGTCCCCACGGTGAGGATCCAGACCGAACGCGGCCATCATGTGGTCTCTTCCGGTCCGTACGCCTGCGTGCGGCATCCGGGCTACGCGGGAATCATCCTCGGGGTGCTGAGCAGCGGTTTGGCGCTCGGATCGTTTCTCGCCCTGATTCCCATGGTCTGCCTGGCAGGCGGTGTACTCGGACGCGTCCTCATCGAGGACCGATTCCTGGCCGAGCATTTGGACGGGTATTCCGAATACATGGGCGCTGTGCCGTACCGATTGCTGCCGCGGGTGTGGTGACGACCAGAGCAGCCCAGTTTGCGCCGTAGCGGCCGACGCCCCTGTCGGCCGTCAACAGAGCCGCAACACAACTCGCGTTTCCCGTCGGCCACGGGGGGCCGACGCTACACGAATGGGACCGGTGGTATGCCGCGCTACCGTGCGCTCTGGAGCAGTTCCTCGGCGTCCGGTCTCGGCTCATTGCGAGCATTATCCCAATAGGGCGACATCTTGCGGAGATTCGCCACGATCTGGGGGAACACCTCGACGATGCGATCCACATCCTCCTCCGTGTTGTATCGGCTGAGGCTGAAACGGATGGAGCCGTGGACCGCGGTGAAGGGGACGTGCAACGCCCGCAGAACGTGCGAGGGTTCCAGCGAGCCGGACGTGCAGGCGGAGCCGCTCGACGCGCAGATGCCGTGGGCGCTCAACTGGTAGAGCATCCCCTCGCCTTCCACGAAATGACACGAGATGTTCAGCGTGTTTACCAGCCGCGGCGCGTTCTTGCCATTGACCTGGGTGTGCGGGATGGCGTCCATGAGTGCGGACTCCAACCGGTCACGGAGGCTGCGTACCTTCGCCTCATCTTCGTCGTGGCCTGCAACCGCGAGCCGAAGGGCCTCGGCCAGCCCCACGATGAACGCCACGTTCTCCGTCCCGGCCCGTCTGCCGCTTTCCTGGTGTCCGCCCAGCATGAAAGGCCGGCAGCGCGTCCCTCGCCGCATGAACAACGCACCAATCCCCTTGGGTGCATGGAGCTTGTGGCCGGAGAACGACAGCAGGTCGACGTTGCGGTAGTCCCCGTCGAGGTCGATGGGCAGCTTGCCTGCGGACTGCGTCGCATCGGTGTGGAAGATGATCGACGGGTCCGTCTCCTTGGTCAGACGGGCCAGCTTCTCGATCGGGAAGATCACACCTGTCTCGTTGTTGGCGTGCATGATGCTCACCAGGAGCGTCTGCGAGCTCAGAGCGCGGATGAACGCGCTGACGTCCAGGTTGCCGTCGGCGTCCACGGGAACGAACGTCACTTCGTAGCCCGAGCGTTCGAGGTCCTTGCAGACTTCCAGGACGGCCGGATGCTCCACCGACGTTGTGATGATATGCCGCCGACTCGGATCGGCCTTGGCCGTGCCCAGGATCGCCGTGTTGTTGCTCTCCGTCGCGCACGACGTGAAGAGCATCTGCTTCGCGTCCGCCAAGCCGAAAGACTGGGCAATTGCCTCGCGTGCCTCGGTGATGGCGTCGCCTGCGCGGCGCGCGGGTTCGTACATCGAGCTGGGATTGAAGTAGTCCTCTGTGAGAAACGGGATCATCGCCTCATACACTTCCGGGGCGATTCGTGTGGTTGCGTTATTGTCGGTGTAGATAGTCTTCATGTGGCCGCGCCAAGGGCCTCCGTCAAATCTGAATGACCTTGATGCGTTCGTCAACTCTATCCTGAAGCGTCCGCTCGACCATCATCTTCAGCGTCTTGCCGGCGCCGGCACAGTTCGCGCACGCGCCGCCAAGGCTGCAATACACCTTCATGTCCTTGATGTCGACGATTTCCACGTCGCCGCCGTCGCGCTGGAGCATCGGTCTGATCTCCTGCTCCACGGTCTTCTCGATCTGTTTGGCAAACTGATAGGGTGAAGGGGTAGGCTTCTCACCCCCGGCGACCCCGGTACCTTCGCCTGACAGCGTCCTGCTCTTCGCGCTGCGTCCGTCCCCGCCCCATGTCTCGGCGAGGATATCCTGGAGCCCGCCCGGAACTTGATGACACGACATGCACCCTCCCCCGGCCTTGATGGCGTTTGTGATGTCGGAGATGGACCGGAGGTTGAGTTCCTTGATCTTGCGCCGGATGTAAGGCTCGCTCAGCGAAAAGCAGTTGCAGACGATCCGGCCGTGTTCCTGCTCGTCCCTGTGAATATCGACGCCGAGTTCGCGCAAATCCACGCCGCGATGCTGTGCCCAGTTGAACACGGCGGCTTGCAAGGCCTCCGCGCCCATGACGGAGCAGTGGATCTTCTGGTCGGGCAACCCCTCGAGGAACTCCACGATATCGCTGTTCTGAATCTGCAGCGAGTCGATCGGCGTGTAGCTGCCTCGCTCTATCAAACTGCACAGGGCCTCCGAGGCCGCAATCGCCGACGTACACCCGAACGTCAGGTACTTCGCCTCGGTGATCACGTCCTTTGTGGCATCGGTCGGATGACGCTTCACGCGGAACATAAAACGCATCGCATCGCCGCAAGCGATCGAACCATGTTCGCCAACGCCGTCGGCGTTCTCGATTTCCCCCAGGTGCGTTCCGGGCTTGCCCTGAACCGCATCCATGAAGAGCTGCTTCGTCTTCTCACTGTACTCCCAGGCCATCCTCATCCTCCGGGTAGAAGTTCCGACTCCTCGCCGCCCGCAGGCCGGCCGAGGTCCCGGCGAACCTCTCAGAATAACATCTTCTCTAAAGGCATGAAACCTACGCGGGATGATAGCCACGCACGGAGGCCTTGGCCACGCGGTGCGTCCGCAACAAGTGACGCAGGTGAGGCCAGCGAACTTCACTACTGTGCACCACATCCATGGATAGAAGCCGGAAGGGCCGGAGTGGATTGCCGCCGCGTGAGTCGCCAGCGGGCGAGAGCGGTCGTCGCAACCCGCATGTTCGGAAAAGCGGATCGACAACTCCCGCTTTAGGGGTGTTTGAAGAGCGGCGAATTGTCTGGTGAGGCTATGAGTGTGTCCTTTCGGGCGGGATCATTGGCCCAGTTTCTTAGCACGGACTCGGTCATCTCGAACCGACAAGGAACACGCGATGGCTAAGGTAGGGATGGAAGTTCATTTCGACAGCACGGCATTTGATCTTCTTGATGCCGACGCCGAGCGGTAGCATCGCACGGTCAAGCGGTCGACCACGGCGGAAGGCATCGGTTAGGCGGTGCCGCCGCGGAACGGGGATTGCAGCGTCGCCTTCGAGGTCGGTACGCGAGTTTCGTGGGTGGCCAAGATCGTCCGGCCGCCGGTCCCGCCGACCTCGCCGCGAGACCTGGACCCCCCGGCACCCGAAGTTGCGGGCCGGTGCCTTTTGCCCTTGACGAGCGACTGGCCTTCATCGGAGGAGCCGCGGCCGTGAGGAAGCGGTTTTCGTCCACATCGGGGGAATCTCTCGGCGAACGCTGACCGCTTCCTCACGGGCGGCCTTGCTTTTGCGACTTGGCTCCTCGTCGGCCGACGCTACACCCGGTGTCTCAGCCCACGGAATCTGGCATGCCCCCCCGACCTCCCGTCTCTGGGGAGGTGCTGACGCGGCGGCAGGGCCCCTCAGCCAGCGACACAATTGGTGTTGACATCTGCAGAGTTCGGGGGTATACCACTAAACGGTTGGTTCGTCGAACGAGGTGTGCGCCTGACGTTGGCTACCCAAGTCTGGATCACTTTGCCGAGATCGCCTTCCTTCCTTCGAGGCCGGAACGTCGGCCACTTTCACACGCGACCCTGAAAGCCAAACAGCGGGTCGGGCATGCCATCGACAGGAGATTGCGATGGGTAAAAAACTGTATGTAGGGAACCTCAGTTACGAAGTCAGCAGCTCGGATTTGGAAGCGCTGCTGGCGCCGCACGGAACCGTCCAGAGTGCGGAAGTCATCATGGACCGGAATACGGGGCGGAGCAAAGGATTCGGATTCGTGGAAATGGACTCCGATGAGGAGGCCCAAGCAGCGATTGCGGCCTTAAACGGCCAGGAGCAGGGCGGCCGGGCCCTCACCGTAAATGAAGCCAAGCCTCGTCAACCGCGCAGCGGCGGCGGCGGCGGCGGCCGCGGCGGCTACGGCGGTGGCGGTGGTGGCGGTTACGGTGGTGGCGGTGGTCGCCGAGACCGCTACTAAACCGCACGACAACATCGGGAATCACAGGGCCACCATCGGGTGGCCCTTCCCTTTTTTACGCGCCGCTCCAGCCCACGATCCTTCAGTTTCCGACCTCTTGACCACCGCCATACTGGTCATCAACCGATAGCGGCTGACTCGGGATTAGGACATCCGTCTCCCACCCTTGAAAGGGTGGGGCACCCGCGTCCACCCAATCAACGCTGACCGCGCAATCAAGGTCAACTTCTCTAAAGAAAAGTGTGCGATGCCAACGCCGCAAACCTGTCCGACGACGAGTTCCCGTTTTCTCGCCTTGCCGGCGACGGTCCCGGCGGCGTGCCGGGCCAACGGGAAGAATCTAATTTCACGAACATAAGATACTGCAATATCAGGAGTTAGAGGTTTACTGGGCGATCAGAGCTTCCGAAATCGCCAGGAAAGGCTTGACGTGCCGCACAAATAGCACCAAAATAATACTAATTAGTCGTCCCGATCCGGGAACAAAACAGTCCCGAATCGGTATACACAGTAGAGAGCGAGCGTTAGCGGAACTGAATCGAGAAACACCAAGGCCTCACCGATACCGCACGGCGGCGTCGAAAACACGGAAGACTGTCATGCGTCGAGTTGTCACCGAACAAGCAAGCCGTCCGGCGTTGAGCGATTGGATGATCCCTCCGCCGTTTGTGATGAACGCTGAACTCCGTCGGCAGGACATCGAGAAGAAGTTGTTTGCAGACTGGCCCGGGCCGGCGGCGGAAACCGGCCGAATCCAGCACGACGAAGAGACGCTTCTCTTCAAACAGCTCACCTACTGCGGCTATCGTCTCAGCAAACTCTACCAGTCCGCCGATCGGGCCTTGACGTCGTCCATTCGTCGACAGTACGCAAAATGGGTGCAGCGCTACACGCAGATTCGCACCCGTCTGATCGAGGGCAACCTTGGGCTGGTCTACGACTTGGTCGGAAGGAGCCGATTCACGAAGCTCGATCGCGAAGAGATGGGCAGCGAGGGTATGATGGCGCTGCTCCGCGCGGTCGACACCTTCGATCCGTGGCGCGGATTCCGGTTTAGCACGTATGCCTGTAACGCCATCCTCCGGTCGTTTTCAAGGGCCGCGATGCAGGACTCCCGGCGGCGCAGCAGGATCGCCGGTTCGTTCGAGGTCGCCTACGAGAAAAGCGACCGGCCCGAGCAAGGCCGCCAGGATCAAAAATCGCTCTTCGAGGAACGCCTCCAGAGGATCCTTCACCTGGACAATGCGGACCTGACTGATGTCGAGAAGACAGTGCTTGCGCGGCGGTTTCCGTTCGAGACAGACAGGCCGCGCCAGACGCTAGAAGCGATCGGGGACATGATGCGAGTCAGCAAGGAGCGCGTCCGGCAGATTCAAATCGCCGCCATCGGGAAGCTCCGCCAGGCACTGCGCGAGGACCTTGTACTCCAGTAAGGGTTCGCACAGGCTTGCGCCAAATCCATACCATCCGGCCAAACACAAACACTGCGTTTGCGATCTTCGCGGATGTCCTGCACAATCCCGGCTTTCGCGGCGTGAGGCGGACCGATGGCATCCGAGCAGACGACACCCCCGGCCGAACCACAGTGGGTCACCAGCTTGGTCAAGGCCGAGCCACGTGTTCCCATGATGGGCCCGTACATGGCCTATCTGCTCCTGCTCATGCTGACGGAACTCTTCCCCACAAGCCTCTACTCCGTGGCGGTCGTCATTCACGTCGCGGTCGCGTTTTGGGTGGTTCTGTTACTCCGCCACCACTTTCCACCGCTCGGCAAGATGCATCTCATGCCGGCGATTGTGGTGGGGGTGTTGGCGGCGTTGCTCTGGGTGGCGGGGCAATACGGACTCGAAGACGTTGAGCTTGGCGGCTTCAATCTCGGCAAGCCGCTCTGGGGAGGCGGCGAAGTCATCGACCCGCACGAAACATTCGGAAGCGGCGCCGCTTTCTGGGGGCACGTCGTCTGCAAGATCGGCCGGGCAGTCACGATCGTGCCGATCGTCGAGGAGCTATTCTGGCGGGGCTTTATCTTGCGGGCGTTCGTCAGTTGGGACCGATTCGAGGAAGTGCCGTGGGGGAAGTTCACCTGGGTCGCCTTCCTGGGTTCGTCGCTCCTCTCCACGTTGCAGCACCCGGCCAACTGGGGCGTGAGCATCGCATGTTGGATGCTGTACAACGGCCTGTTCTACTGGAAGAAGAGCCTCTTGTGCCTGATGATCACGCACGCCGTGACCAACTTGATTCTCTACATCTACGTGGTGCAGGCTGGCAAGTGGCAATTCTGGTAGCGGGGAGGTCCGCGTGACCGATGCCCACGGATCGCGATCTTCCCACGATGCTCTCGGTCTCCGAAGCGCCCCACGTATGCAGCCTGCTTACAGATGCGGATCGTGATCCGTGGGCTTGGAGCGTACATCGCGGGACCCCCGCGATTTCCATGCTACAGCGGCAGCCCGGGCAATGTCCTCTTTAGCAGAGCGTGCAGTGAGGCAATCTGGTTCAGCGTGCTTTGGAGGTCGGTCAATCGAGTACTGTTGTCTTCGGCGGCCCCATCGTCGCGCATTCGGCCTTGAAGGACAGTGCCGACCAGGGCCACGACCTTCTCTCCGACGCCGATCCAGGCAAGCGTGAGATCGACCGACCTTTTCGCATCCTGGGCCGCCTGCTCGAGGGCGGTTTTGCAGGTCTCGAACTCCTTGATCGCGCGATCGAGATCGGCCAGGTCTTCCGGCCGAATGAGAGGGCGAACTCCGCCGAAGTCCGGGAGATCTTCCGCACCATGTATCTTTGACATTTCAACACCTCCGTCATGGTTCGGGGAAACAACCTGTTGAGTCCACTTGAAAGAAGACTTGGCGTCCAACCCCCACGTCGGACGACACTCGTAGCGTCGGCCCCCCGTGGCCGACGAGGGACAAGAGTGGTTTACGGCCGACAGGAGCGTCGGCCGCTACGAGAGCCAGCGCTGGACGCGCGTCGACCGCTGCAGAAACACGCGCCTACGGAACCAAAGCAGCCCCGATGCCGACACCGCCGGCGATTCCGGCCAGCGCGTTGAGCGCGGACTCGGCGAATCGCTGTGCGGACTTCCTGGCATCTGCAATCTCGGCATTCGTACTCAAGGCCACCTGCGTCATGACGTTGAAGTCGTCCACCGCCTTCTTGACCGTCGCGTCGGCCTGGCGCCACACGCTCTGGCTCTCGGCGATTGTCTGGAATGCCTGATCGCGAAGCGTGAGCGCGGCGCAGAGCTGCTCGACTCGCATGGGCTTGATCTCACCATCGGTGTCCTGAAACACGAGGCCGCCGTCCTGATCCGTGTGCCTGCCGAGCCAGAGGTCCCATTGGCTGTCCCGCAGTTGTCCTTGCGAACGGTGATAGTCGGCGGCGACACGGTCCATGATCTTGGCATACTCACCGATTGCCTTCGCGAACGCCTTGTTTCCCTGCCCCCAGGCGTCGATCAACTCGGTCTGTCGGATGTCCAGCGGGGTCTGGCAGCCCGTGGAAAACGCGAAGAAGACAATCATCCACTTCTTCATGAGTGCACCTCCGTAGTCTTTGTGCGGCGCCGGCGCCGGCCTGTCTTTCTCACCCTACAGTCGTGCTCAGCGCTCCGCCTGATGTGTGGGGGGGAGGGCGGGGGAGGAGGAGACATCGGCCTGTAACAGCCCGAAGCGCAAGCGAGGGTGCAATCGTGGCGCCCCCACGCCGATAGGTGGGTCAACCACTGCAGAAGAGGTCAGACTGCACTATTGAATCACGCTGGTGAATCGCTCGATTCGATAGTCGGCCTCTTGTCCGCCAAGTGCAAGGGTGGCAACGTCGCCTTTGCGTTTTCCGAGGAGTTCCGCGGCGAGCGGCGTTTTGTAGGAGTAGGAGTGTCGGGCCAGGTCGGAGTCGCCTGCGCCTACGATCGAAACTTCTACCGGCGGGCCGCCCGCGGTCGGCTGGAGCGTGATTCGCTGGCCGATGCCGACATGATCGGCAGGGACGTCGTCGGGGCTCAGAATGCGAGCAAGCGAGAGTTCGTCGTTTAGCTGCGCGAGACGAGCGCGGAGCAAGTCGCGCTCCTCCAGGGCAAACTTATACTCCGAGTTTTCGCTGAGATCGCCGTGGGCGGCCGCCTCGCCGATGGCCTTTGCGTTTTCGCGCATCTTGACGTTCACCAACTCGTCGCGATCGGCAGCCTTGCGGCTGTAGCCGTCTTCGGAGAAATAGAGGACGGACTCGTCCTCCCACATCTCGACCTTGGGTTTGACGTACAGTTTGGGGAAACGCTCGTAGAGGATCGTGCTCATGCCGTCTTGCGCGCGGGGACCGAGCCCGTCGGCACGCTCGATCTGACGGCGCACGGTCTGAGCCATCAGATCGTCAAGATCGTCCAGCGCCCGGCGGAACCTCTCGTACCTTTTCGCGGACAGGCCGGCGCGGACCTTGGCTCGCATCTCGTTGCGTGATTGGCCGATGTTCCTGCCTTCCGACAGCCTGGCCGGTCCTACGAGCGAGAGAACCGTGCTAAGCATCTCCAGTGTGGAGGGAATCGGGAGTTCGGTCTTGAGGCCCGGTCCCTTCCAGATCCAGAGGAGCGCATCCGTAAACTGACCGGGCTCGGCAATGGCCTTACGGACGATGTCGGGCAGGCAATCACCACGGCCGGCCTTCTCGACCCTCTTGGCGAGGACGTCGCATTGGCTGCCCGGTCCGTAGAGAATCAACTCGGCGAACAGCTCGGGCCACTTATCGGGAAAGGCCTGCTCGACGCAATGCACCGCCAAGGCCCAGAGCCTCGCGTCCGGCAAGGAAGCCGCCATTTGCACGGGATCCTCCGCTTCGGTGAGCATCCCGAGGGCCATGCCATGGGCATCGCCTGACACCGGCAGGCCGTCCTTGGCCAACCTCTCAAACACCAAGGCCATCGCAAAGGCCTGTTGCGGCTCGTTGTGCTTCTTGAATCGCTCGATGTGATCAAGGAGTGACGTCTCGACGCGCCGGAGAAAAGCCGGGTCGGGCGCGGCTTTCCGCTGTTTGGCATCACGGAGGTAGCCTTCGAGCAATTCCAGGCATTCGCGGGGCGTTGAGGCCTCGGAAAAGGCCGTCCACACTTCGTCCTCCAGTGATTGGCCGGCTTCATCGTACACCAAGAACATCGGCGATCGCCCTTCGAGGCGGAGGTGCGAAGATCGTTTCACACCGTTGCGGATCTTCGACCACCAGTCCGACCACTTGTCGGCCGGCAGGAAATGCGGAACGAGGATGTACTTCAACTCGTCGCGGTCGATCCGGTTCCCATGGCAGGCGAGCAGACCGATCACCAGGGCGATGGGGTCCTCATCCAGCAACTCGGTCAGGCGCTGAGGTCGAAGCTGACTCAGCACGCGGAAGTCGTTCTCGCGCGCGATTATGTATTCTCCGACCAGTTGGGCTACGTCAAAAGTGTGCGTGCGGCGGGCCGTTTTGACGACGACGCGATCGTCCTCAACACTGAACTCGACGACCTCGGCCGCTACGTCCTCGGCGCGGTGCGTCAGGAAGACGCCCTCCCGCAGCCGCAGACCCGTCTCGAGGTACCTCAGCGCGAGCCGCACGGACTTGCCCGACTTGAGGCCAGAGCGATCGATCCAGGCGTCGAGATCGGGCCTGTCTGAATGGGTTTCGCGGTAGAGTAAGAGAATCTCCTCACGAAGTTCATCGCCGTCCGGCAGTCGGAGGAGCAAGCCGCGCCCGAGTTGAAGGGCGTCTTTCGCGGAATGCGTTTCCTTCATCGTCGACAGCCAAGCCCAGCCGAGCGTGGCGGCCAAGTCCGCCTGGTCCGCGCTGACGACGATGTCGATGACGGCGAGCAAATCCGCGGGGTTCAGATCAGGCTGCTCAATCGTTGTGAGCCACTCCTGCTCCAGGTCGGGCCAGTTCTTCTTCCGGGCGAGTGTTTCCAGGTTCTCATGTTCCATGTGGCGGCGGTGTCTCCAGTGGAAATCCTATATTCTCGCATTCTTGGCCGGTTTTGTCGAGACAACGTTCGAGGATGAGTACCGGTGGCATCCGGCGCACAAGAACGCCGCCGATGACGAGATCGGCGGCGTTCGAGCCGTTGGCTCCCATGCCATGCCGCTAGCCCACGTCTTCATCCCTCTACCGCGCTCGTCCGCGTTTTGCCGAAGGGCCGTGGTTATCCCCGCATCAGGGTGTTTAGGGCTCTGTCAAAAGTTTGGTCATTGTGACCAACTCCTTTCTGCGCAGAGCCCTGCGCGGATAAGCAATCTTACGCAATGAGGCCCACGCACACAAGCAACAGGATGGGCACGGCTGAGGTCCCGCTCGCTTGCGCTCGGGGCTCGGATTGGGTGGGTTGACCCCTCGCTACCGCCAGGGGCTATCGGCTATCAGGCAAACAAGAGGGCCCGAACCCTTGCTTGCGCTTCGGGCTGGTTCGGGTGATTCGGGAACGCTACGTAGATTCGGAGGCGCTGCGTGATTCGGGGGCATTGCGTGCGAGAAGAAGGCTTGACGGATTCGCGGGTCAGCCGGCGAGGAGTTCGGCGCCACGGTCGCCGAGGGCGTCGCGGAGCTTCGCCATGGCGCGGACTTCGATCTGCCGGACGCGCTCCTTGCTGATGCCGAGCTCGCGGCCGATTTCATCGAGCGTGTTCGGCATGCCGCCGGTGTGAAGACCGAAATGGCGCTCGACGATCACACGTTCACGATCGTCCAGCGCGGAGAGTCCCGTCGTAACCGTCCGGCGAATCTCATCGGCGGCGCGCTGCGGCGTTTCCACCGGCATGCGATAGTCGTGGGCCTCGGCCAGGAACTCATCGTGTCCGGTCTGGAACCGTCCCAGTCGCACGAGTTCTTGCGGGACGGTCCGCGCATACGACCGCATGATCGCCCACGACGCATACGTGCTGAACCTGAAGCCCCTGCCGAAGTCGAACTTCTCGACGGCTCGCATCAGGGCGATGTTGCCGTCGCTGACCAGCTCGAAGAGGCTCGAAGCATTGTGGGAGTGCAGGTGACGCTTGGCAATGCTCACGACCAGCCGGAGGTTCGCCTGGATGATCCGGTTTTTGACGACGGTGGCCTGCTCTAGCAGGTCCTCGATCTCGGCAAGCCGGCGGTCGGTCGCCGACTCGGGGTCGTCCGCGATCTGCTGCCGCAGCACATCGGCCTGATGAAGCAGGAAGTTCATCCGGCGAAACAGGTGTTGTTCTTCATGGCGGTCGAGCAACGGCGTCCGGTACAATGCGCTCAGGTACGCCGGCAACTCTCTGGGCGTCCTGGCCAGCAGTTCATCCGGTTTCGCATCATCGAGACGCGAGGCGGCCTTGGTCGCGAGGATGCGATGTTGCGCGTCGGGCGCGTCGAACGACGGATGGTAGATGTACGCGATCGGTTGGGCGGTCAACCTTGCCGCGCGAACCCCCGTGAGAATCCCGCGGATTTCCGCCGCACGTTTCCGGAAACGCTGCGAGAGCGACCGGATCGACTCTCCCGCCTGATGTGCTTCGTAGATCAGTGTAGCCGGATCGACATTGCGCGGCTTCTCAGTGCGGTCGAAGAGTGCTTCGTCCGCGTGATCGCGGTCATAGCGCCGCAGCGTGTAGCGGATGGTTTCGATCGCCCGGCCCGTCTCGGCAGCCAGCTTCAAGGTGACCGCGTGAAGACAGCAGCCCTCGGCATTCACCAGCTCCTTCGCGCGGCTGACGATCCGCTGCTTTTCGCCCTTTCGCATCAACTGAAAGGACGCGCCGCGCCGAACGAGTTCGTGATGTCGGAAGACGAACACCTGCACCGATCGGCTCGTGAACGCGAAGCGGGGCATACCGTTCTCGGATGCGTACCAGCAGCCGGCCAACCCGCGGGCTCGCCACCGCGAGATGGTCTTGGTCGACACGTTGAACCGTTGGGCAAGCGAGTCGACATCATAGAGCCGGCCGTCGGCGACCGCTTCCGGCAGGGGCGTGGCCGCGGTCAGTGCGTCCATCATCTGGCTCAAGTCGGAGATCAGTGCCTTGCCACCGAGCACGGTGTCTTCGGTTCGTCGCGGCCGATAGCCGGTGACGTGAAAACAGACGAACGAGTAGGGATACTCACGCTTCGGGTCGAGCAACTCAATCGCACGCCGGATCCCGACCGTCTGCCGCAGGCGATGCCGCAACGGCGACAGCGACAGCTCGTGTGCAAGCTGCGCGATCTCGGTCAGGCGGTAGGACTTCATCTCGGTCTCCCACGAGGGCGGGTTACTCGGGCTGCGGTTGTTCGGGCAGGGCTGGACGGCGGCTTGGCCTTCGCGGTTCCGCTACCCGGCGGGTTCGCTTCGGATCGACCGCCCGTGGCCGAGCGTCGATCCGGACGTCGTCATGCGCTGTGGTCCGCCGCGCGGGAACGCACAACGACCTTACGACATCCATCTATATTATCGCACTGCTGATAGGCAAAAGTCAATGCGGATCGCCTTTTCTCCTTCTCCAGGGATGCATGATTCGCCGGGTCGATGACCGATTCGGCGGACTGCGACACCGAATGTAGCGTCGCCCCCCCTGAATTCGTCACGAGCCCACCGACCGCCACAGCCTGGCGGAAGCTGGACAGGACCGTCCGGAATCGCCATCATGGGACCGCAAACGTGTTTGTTTTGGAGAATGCAGACTCCGTTGTTCTGCTCCAGAGGACCACAATGGCCCAAGTTCAGCCGTTTCGAGCAATTCGTTATGCGCGACCCGAAGTCACCCACTTCATCGCCCCGCCCTATGATGTCCTCACCCAGGCGGACAAGGACGATCTCTTGCGCAAGGAGGAGCACAATATCGTCGCGATCGACTTGCCGCACATGCCGCCCAAGTCCGCCGGCCCCGATGCCGTCTATGATCGCGCCGCGGGGGACCTCACCAGTTGGCTGGACATCCACACGCTGGCGCGGGACGAAACACCGGCCATCTACGCCTACCACCAGACCTATGAGCTTGGCGGCGAGACACTGACCCGAAAGAAGTTCTTCGCGAGGCTACGACTCGAGCCGTTCGGAACGGGGCATGTATTTCCGCACGAGCAGACCTTCGGCGGGCCCAAAGAGGACCGGCTCAAGCTGACGACCGCCACGCGGTGCAACCTCAGCCCGATCTTCGGCCTCTATCCGGATGAGCAAAACGAGATTGCCGCCCTCATCGACGGTGCGATCAAACCGGACTCGGATCAGCAGGGCATGCTCGGAGGCGTACACAACAAACTCTGGGCGATCACCGACGCAACGGTCATCGCCGCGATCAAGGGCAAGATGGCCGACAAGCCCATCTTCATCGCGGACGGACACCACCGATACGGAACGGCACTAAACTTCAGACAGAAGCAGATTGACGAGTGCGGGGAGCCGGCGGCGGATGATCCGATCAACTTCGTGCTGGCGGTGCTCGGTGGGATGGAGGATCCGGGCGCAACGATCCAGCCCTACTTCCGGACGATTGCGAACCTGCCGAATGTCACCCCGGGCGACCTGCACGCGGCCCTGTCCCAGGAGTTCGAGTGGAAGGCAACCGAGAAGCCGACCGATGCGGACGAGTTGGCCAGGCTGCTCGCCGGCACCGGCCCGCAGGCGATCGCGTTCTACTTCGGACGAGGACAGGCGTGCGCCACCATCGTTCCGAAGCGAGAAGATCTTCTCCGGGATTACGAGGCGAACCGCAAGCCCGCCTGGCGTAAGCTGCCCTACGCCATCCTGCATCGCTACATTCTGGACGAAGTGGTCGGACCGCGATTCAACAACGGCATGCCGCCGACGGTGCACTACCTCAAGTCCATGGAAGAGGCGATGAGGGACGCCGAGGCGTGCAACGGCATCGCCGTGCTGATGCCCGCAACGACGATGACACAGCTCCGTGACATCTGCACGGCAGGCGAACTCATGCCGCAGAAGTCCACGTACTTCTATCCCAAGCTCGCCACAGGCATGGTGATCAACCCGTTGTACTAAAGCGTCTCGACGGTCAGATTCTGGTTCGCGTAGATGTTGATCTCGCCCGCGATCCCGAGGCTTGCCTCCACGATCTCCTTGGCGGACATCGCCGTGTGCGCCATCAGCGCCCTGGCCGCCGCCAATGCGCATGAACCGCCGCTGCCGATTGCGAGGATGCCGTCCGTCGGCTCGATGACGTCGCCGTTGCCGCCGATGATCAGGCTTGTGTCCGCGTCCGCCACGGCGAGCAGGCTCTCGAGCCGTCGCAACACCCGGTCCGTCCGCCAGTCCTTCGCGAGTTCAATCGCCGCGCGCTTCGTGTTGCCCTTGTACTCCTCCAGCTTGCCCTCAAACCGTTCGAGTAGTGCGAAGGAATCCGCCGCGGACCCGGCAAAGCCGGTCAGAACCTTGCCTTTGTAGAGCCGGCGAATCTTGACGGCATCACTCTTGAGGATGGACTCGCCAAGCGTGACCTGCCCGTCGCCGCCCATGGCAATCTGCCCCTCGCGGCGGACGGAGAGAATCGTCGTGGACCTGATTCGCATGGCTCTTTTTCGCATTACCTGAAACCTCACCGCAGTTTTCGGGGTATGATGTAACACTGGAGCAGGCTCTGCCGTGACATGTGGCACGCGAGCCAGCCCGGAGCCTCAGAATACCATGCCTGCCGCACGTGTGAAACTCGTTTGGTGCTTACTCTTGCTGGCGTTGCTCCTGGCCGGCTGCGGACAGCAGACACAGGCCCCGCAAGAAACGCAGACGCAGACCTCAAAACCTGAAGCTCCGGCCCGGCCGCCGACTGAGGTAGTGCCACCGCCCAAGGCCCCGCCAGCCGCGTCCCAGCGCGTCGAGAACGCGGAAACGGCACCAGCGCCCCCGTCCAGGAAACCGAAACGCCCTAAAGACTCGTGGGTCATCTTCCGTTCCGCCTTTGAAGAGGCGAATGACGTGATGTGGGACGCCCGATGGACCGGCGAAAACCGCCTGGAAGTCCACACCGACAACGTCCAGCGCGTTACAATCGACATGAGGAGGCTGCCCGAAGGCGCACCCACCAAAGGCCCCTGGAATCTCCAGATCGACAATCAGGGGATCCAGATTACGGGGTTTCGGGGCAATGTGATGGACATCGTGCGGTCGAAGAACGGCATCTGGACCGTCGATCGGACGAAGCCTGGGAGGCGAGACTAAATCATGCTCTCGCGATTGCTCGCAATCTTCATCGTGCTGTCGCTGTGCCCGGCCGTCTCGGCCGATCCCCCGGACAGGCCGCCCAAAGACCCGCCCGGCGACCGCGGCGACTCTGACAAGAAAGCCAAGAAAAAGCGGCAGGAGGGCGCCAAGGACAAGCCTGACAAGAAGACGCGCGACGGATCCGATGGCACCGAGCAGGACAAGCGCCGGAGACCCCCGACTGATCTCGCTATCAAGGCCGTTCGGACCGTCATCGAGAATGCGGAGTTCGAGAACCTCACGTTCGAGGACTTCACTGAGTGGCTGCGGCGGACCACCAAGGCCAACGTCGTCGTTCGTTGGAAGCTGCTGGAGAAGGAGGGCGTCGAGCGAGACTGCCCCATCTATCTCAAGCTGAAGAACATCCGGATGAAGAAGCTACTGCAACTGGTCTTCCAGCAGGTCACCGAAGACTTGAAGTCTGTCGAACTCGCGGCCAAGGCGGACGGCAACACGCTCATCATCTCGACGAAAAAGGACCTCGACACCAAACGGATTACCCGGGCCTACGATGTCCAGGACCTACTAGTCGCAGTGCCGAATTTCGCGAGCATGACCTCGGCGGAGGGTCCGTACGGCCAACGCCACCGCGTCAAGCTCAGCGTCGACCCCAGCGGCGCCACACAGCGGAAAGATCCGGAGATCGACGACCGGGTGCAACAGCTTATCGACGTCATCACGACGCATGTTCAGCCGCTGTCATGGAAGGTGAACGGCGGCAAGGGGACAATCGCCTACTTCAAAGGGCGGCTCGTCATCTACAACAACCTCGATGTACACCAACAACTCGCCGGCGTCATCAGCACGCCTGAAGACGCCGAGACGGCGCCGAGCCCGTGAAGCCGACTGCGTCTATACCACTACTTCTGAGAATCTTCTCAGTTCGCGAAGGAACACAGTGGCAGAAGAAGACCGTGGCACCGGCGTCTCGCCGGTGGTGTCACAGGCGGGACGCCGGTGCCACATCTAGGTTGCGGCCGGAGGGCGCGCTGTGGTTGTCCAGCCCGATCTGAGATGCACTCGCCTGCGTTCCCAGGGCTGTCTCCGAGTGTCAAAACTGCCTGCCGGGCAGAATACCGTCCGACCGGAGACGGCCTTTCATGGGATTACGTCTTGGGCTCGGTGCTGCGAGACGCTACTTGCCGAGTCCAATATTGCTCGATTATGGCGGCTGCAACCGTGCCGTGGTACGATGCATATGAAGTGAGTGGCCGGTCGATGATGGGTCGGCGGCTGCCGCCTCGGCTGATATGTTCTAACTGATGTTGGAATAGGAGATTATGATTCACACGGGGCGGCATCCCAGGCGATAACAAGGGAATATGGCGAGTTTCACGTATACAGCCCGGAGCTTTGAAGGCAAGACGGTGAACGGCGTGCTGACGGCCGAGACCCACCAGCAGGCCCTCCGCCAACTGGACGAGCAGCGGCTCTTCCCGGTTGAGGTGCATGAGGGCGGCAAGGCGAGTCGTGGGCTCAGCGGTGGGAAGAAGCGGGTTCGCGCGTCCGTCGTGGCAGTGGTGTATTCCCAGTTTGCGGACTTGCTGCGGGCTGGCGTGCCTGCACTCAGGTCGCTGGACGTGCTGAGCAGGCAGACGTCCAACGCCGTTTTGAAAGAAGTGATCCAGGAGGTCCGCGAGGGACTCTCCAGTGGCAAGACGCTGGCCGACGCGATGGGCGAGCACCCCAACGCCTTCAATCCGCTTCACGTGGCCATGATCCGCGCCGGCGAGCAGGGCGGGTTCCTGGAGGACGTGTTGGCAAGGATCGCCATCTTCACGGAGCGGCAAAACCAGCTTCGCAGCAAGCTCATCGGGGCGATGACGTATCCGGCCGTCCTGATGGGCGTGGGGACGATCGTCATCATCTTCCTGTTGGTCAGCGTGGTTCCGAAGGTGCGGCAGTTTCTCCGCGGCGAGTTGCCGTTCCTGACGAAGGTGGTCTTCTCGCTGTGTGATTTTCTCCAGGAGAACGGCCTGATTGTCGCGGGCGTGGCGTTTGTCGTCGTCATGATGGTTGCGGCGTTTGTTCGGAGCGATACGGGCAAGTCTTATTCCGACAAGTTCCAGTTGAAAGCGCCGATGCTGGGAAAGCTCGTCACACTGGTTGCCATTTGCCGGTTCTGCCGGATACTGGGTACGTTGCTGCACAACGGCGTTCCGATCCTGCAATCCCTGAAAATATCACGGGATTCGGCGGGCAATCGCTATCTAGTTGAGGCGATCGAGGATGCGACGGAGAGCGTCCGGAAGGGATCGTCTCTGGCCGAGCCATTGGGCCAAAGCGGCCTGTTTCCGCTGGACATCATCGACATGATCGCGGTCGGTGAAGAGAGCAACAACCTGGAAAACGTGCTCGTGACGATCGCGGATTCCTACGAGGCCCGGACGGGACGGCAGATCGACTTGATGGTGAGGCTGCTCGAGCCGCTCTTGCTGGTCGGCATGGCCTCGATCGTGGCGGTGATCGCCATTGCCCTGTTACTGCCGATTCTGACCATGAGCGGTCAGGGCGTGTAGTAGTGTGTTGGAGTGGATCGAATACTCACGTAGCGGCCGACGCCCCGGTCGGTCGTTGAAGGCAAATGATTGTCCTCGTCCGACACGGGGGTCGGACGCTACACTGTGTCTGGAGACAACGAGACCTTTGCTCTTTTGGAGGTTTGGTGATGTATCGGAAACCGTTTCAACGTCGTCGCGGAGGGCGGAGGGCCTTTACGCTGTTGGAGATTCTTTTGGTCGTCGGCTTGCTGGCCCTGCTCGCGTCGTTCGCCATTCCCGCGCTAATCGGTCAGGGCGAGAAGGCGAAAGCGGACATGGCCAGGGCGGCGATCGGCCCAAACGGGACGATCTCGCAGGCGATCAACATGTTCAAGTTCAACACGGGCGTGTATCCCGAGGAGCTGAAGTACCTGATCGAGAAGCCTAGCGACGATGAAGTTGCCGAGAGGTGGACCGGGCCCTATCTCCAGGACGAGGCCGGCCTGAAGGACCCCTGGGGCCGCGACTTCGAGTACAAGGAGGAAGGCCAGCACAACGAAGGCAAGTTCGATCTGTGGAGCAAGGGGGCTGACGGCAAGGACGGCACCGAGGACGACATCAACAACTGGAAGGATGATCGCTAATGAAGTGTAGGGCCGGGCGATCGCCAAGTTGTACCTGCCCAGTAGGGTGCGGGTGCGCTCTGGGTGCCACGGGCGGCTTGACCGCCCGTGCGGGCACTGGCAGCAAGCTGCCAGTGGCACCCATTGAGGCACGTAAGCCACGTCGCCCAGCATCGCACGGGGGGGGCGTTGCGCACGCTCGATCCGCGCGCGTCCGGTCCGCTCATGCATTCACCCTGCTTGAAGTCCTCATCACGCTGAGCTTGCTGGTCCTCCTTGCCGGCATCACCTGGCCTGCGATGGAGAGGCAGATCGAGGCATCGGAGATGCCGGAGTCGGCGGACCGTGTGCGGACGATGCTGTTTATGGCCCGGTGCGAGGCGATGATGGAACATCGCCGTTTTCGGATCAGGTTCGTGCCGGAGGAGCAGCATCCCCTGATCGAGTACGAGCCCGATCCGATTCATCATCCCGGAGAGTTTGAGCCTTCGATTGCCGACTGGGCGGAGGAACTGGTGCTCCTGGCCGACGTGCAGGTCCACTCTGTTCGCCTCGGCCGGCCGGCGTTCATGCGGCCGTTGATCCGCGGTGATGATCCCGACCTCATTCTCGAGAGAATCGAGCAGGAGGAGGAGACGCGTGAGGAGAGAGAGGAAGAGGGTTTCAGTCGGATTGGCACGACGGATGAGGAGGCCGAACAAGAGGAGGACGAGAACCGGCCCATCATCCTCTTCGAGCCGGACGGCTCCACCGATTGGGCGATGTTGGTCGTTTCGCGTGTCCCGCTGGAGGAGGATTTGGAGGAGGAGGACGAGCAGATCTGGGTTCTGCTGGACGGCAGGACGGGTCTGGCGAAGGTCCGCGAGCAGGTGACCGAGGAGCAGTTGGCCGATCCCGAGTTCTACGTCGAGTGGGACAAGCTCGAGCTTCCGGATACGGTCAACGCGGGGGACCTGACGTTTCAGATCGGCAACCCGGTAGAGCAAAGCGGAAGCGGTTCGGGTGACCCATTGGACGACATGCTAGGGGGCGCTGGGGACGATTCTCTTGACGAGAGCAGCGTGGAAGAGTTCGCGGGAGATGACGGCGCGATGAGCGGGGACGGTTCCGACACGTCGGAACTGGGCAGCGTGGACGATCAACTCGAAGACGAGTTGGAAAACTCCGACCTGACGGAGGAAGAGAGAGACAACGTCCGTGGCTCAATTGGAGACGACAATCGTGGTGGTGAGGGGAAGAAGAGACGCCGCGGTGGCGGCGGCCGGAAGGGCTAGCGGGGCTGAGTGCGCAAGCTCGGACCTTGCGTATCTGTACTGATATGAACCACGCCGCGGGATGCGGCGAATCAACTCTTTGCGAAGGACTCCGCCGCGGGCGACCGGGGCTCGGCTATGATGTAGTCGTGCGGGCCCGAAACGTTTGAGCCGTGTCGGCGGGGACGACGATAGCTAACCCCAGTGTGTTCAGTGTGTTATCGAGGGGCGAGGTGCGCCCGTGTGCAGGCTCAGTCATGCCGTCGCTGGGTCGCGAATCGTGGCGTTGGAACCCTGCGACATCCCGGCATGTGCGGCGTACAAGGTGGAGGGGATCGGTGCGGTTTGCGTGTTTTGCCGGCTGTGAATGGCGGGGGCCTCGTGCCTCCTGCGGGAGATTCGGACTTGTCTGTGGTGTCTTACGATTGCACGTCGCGCCGGCGTCTCGCCGGTGATCCGAAGCGTCCGGCGGCGGGGCTACATCGGCGATGCGGAGCGGCACTGCTCGAAGTCGTCGTTGCGCTGAGCATTCTGCTCGTGGCGATGTCGGTGGTCGGGCTCGTCTTTCGGAATGGACAGCATTACGCGGAACTCACCGACCAGATGACGCGGGCCATGATGCTGACGGAGCGTCTGCTCGCCGAGATCGACACGGGCATCCTCGAGTTGGAAGAGCGCGAGCAGGTGGGCTGGTTCGGCGATGAAGGCCCGCCGAATATGGCGTGGCGCGTTGCTTTCACACCGCACGAGGACATGGACGACCTGCTGGATATCGACATCGAGATTCACCTGGGTGATCCGGAAGGGGAGGACGAGGAGCACCAGTTGATCCTCTTCACGCGTGTGCAGCGCCCGAAGCCGAGGGGGATCGATTTCGAGAAGGACTTCGGTCTCGATCAGGATCAAATCGACCAGCTCACCGACCTGATCCCCGGCGGGGCGGCGGTGTTGGACCCGACGGACTTCGACCCGCGTTTGCTCGCGTCGCTGGATCTCGATGAGTTGGTCGATCTGCTGCCGACGCTCATTCAGGCATTTGGCACGAGTCTCGGCGGCGGGCAGCTCGACGGCATCCTCCAGGCGGTTCAGAGCGGCGATCTTGGGGCGATTCAGGACCTCGGACAGCAGGCCATTCAGGGTGCCGGCGACGGGGCGGGGCAAGGTGGAACGGGGGGATCGTGATGACGGCCGCGCGACATGTCCGCCCAGTCTTCTCCCGCCGCGGGATGACGATGGTCGAGCTGCTGCTGGCTCTCGGTCTGATCGTGCTCGTATCGGGGATGATGTTCGCTTTCTATAACGCGTCCCTGCGTTCGCGGGCGTCGGGCACAGAGCGGATGAACAACGCCCAGCTTGCCCGGACCATCGCGATGAAGATCGCGGAGGAGGTTCGCGCGGCCAACGGTTTCGTGCCGAGCGTCGGGCCGGGCATCTCCGGCACCGACCGGTTTATCTCGATACAGACCGTGACGATTCCCAGCCGCGATCTCTTCTACCCGCAGTCGATCAAGGATAAACCTCCTCCCGCGGAGTGCGATATTCGCCACGTGCAGTACTACCTGGCATACGACCCGGACGAGACGTACGAGTACCCGGATGGGACGGATGCGGACAAGCCACTGGGCTTGGTTCGGCGCGAGGTGAAGACGCTGTTTCAGGTGGCGCTGCCCGATGAGGAGGCGACGACTGCGATTGAGACCGGGACCGCGGACGAAAGCGAGGCGGAAGGCCCTATCCTCTTGTTGAAGAATCCCGACGCGATCGATCTGGACCTGTTGGCGCCGGAGATCAAGTACGTGCGTTTCCGCTACTTCGACGGCGTGGACTGGATCGACAAGTGGGACATCGGCGCCGACATGGAAGGGTCGTTGGGCAACTCACTGCCGCAGGCTGTGGAGATCACGGTCGGTTACGGCGAACTGCCGCCGCCCGAGGAGGAAGAGGATGATCTGGACGAGGACCCGGATCTGATTCCGTCAAAACCCGAGGTTTATTCTCGTGAGTCCTATACGGTGATGATCCGGTTACCCCAGTCGGACACGTTTTTTGGCTCGCGGATGATGCGTGCCCAGCGGCGATCCAGACGGGGGACAGGCGCAAGTGGTTGATGTATAGAATGTTAGGGTTCCACCTGACATATTGTGGCCGCACGGGTGGTGGTGTGCGGGGGAGTCGCCGAGGTCTGATCCTCCTCGTGGTCCTGGTTATGGTGGCGCTATTGGCGTTACTTTCTGCCAGCTATGCATTTATGGTTCGGGCGAACCTCAGTTCCGTGATGGCGCGCCACCAGCGTTTCCAGGCGAAGATGGCTGCGGAGAGCGGCCTCCAGCACGTGATCACCATTCTGAGGCGGCATTCTGAGGACCCGGACTACACAGAGGACATCGATGTCTGGTACGACAACGAGGATGCCTTCCTGGGGGGACTGGTGTCAGGGCTCGAGCGGGATGACAAGCTCCAGGAGCGTCGGGAAGAGGACGCGACGTATGATGCAAGCGCCAAGCCGGCCTGGCGGTTTAACCTGGTCGCCCCGAATTGGGAGGATCCCGAGACGGTTCGGTACGGGATCACGGACGAGTGTGCCAGGCTGGATCTGAACCGGGCGACGGAGACGCAACTTCGGCTTCTGTTCGAGACCGTGATTCCGGATGACCAGGACAATCCGGTAGAAATCGACGTGTTGGTGGACTCGCTAATGGACTGGCGGGAGCGTGGCAGCGGCGCTAGGCCGAACGGCGCGAAGGACGCTTACTACCAGGAACTCACCCCGCCGTATCGATGCAAGTCCGGGGAGTTTTCGACGGTGGAGGAGTTGCTCCTGGTGCGCGGTTTCACTGCGTGGGTTTTGTTCGGCGAAGACTACAACCGCAACATGTTGCTTGACGCCAACGAGGATGACGGCGAAGAGTCGTTCCCGCCCGACAATGCGGACAACGAGTTGTTCCCGGGAATCGCTCCGTACCTGACCGTGTGGTCGCGCGAGTTGAATACGTCGATGGATAGACGTCCGCGCATCAATCTGAACATGCAAGACACGGAGAAGTTGCAGGAGCTTCTGGAGGAGGACTTCGACGGCGGCATTATCAGCTATGTTATGGACATTCGTCGTTTGCATGGGCCGTTTAACAGTGTTATGGAGTTGCTTCCGGCGCCGCCTCCTCCGGAGGAAGAGGAATTGCCCGCGGAGGATGCGACGGAACTTGTTCCAGTACAGGGGGAAGAGGGCGAAACAACTTCTCAGCCTGCGGATGAAAACGCTGAGGGAAACGGGGCGGATTTGTCCGATCTAGAGCAGTCAGAAAATACGTCCGAGAAGGAGTCGTCGTTTCAGTGGCCCGTGTTCAAGAACCTCACGGACGATGAGCCGCCGGCTGGCGAAGAAGACCTGCCGCTGATCCTGGATCGTCTGACCGTAGATGACACACCGGTGTATGCCGGGCGCATCAACGTCAGCACGGCATCGCCAGCGGTATTGAGCACAATGGTGGCGTGTCTACCAGGAGAACCGACGCCCGAAGAGATTGACGCCATTGTTAGTGCGATCGTCAGTGCCAGAAGCGAGGTCAGCGGCGAGGAACGGGCGACGCCTGCGTGGCTGCTCAGTTCCGGGGCGTTGGACGAGACGAAGTTCCGCGTGCTGTTGGACGGCAAAGATCTCGTGGAGCCGAAGCCCGGCGGGATTATTACCGCGCGGTCGTCGGTGTTTCGTGTGGAGACCATCGGTTACGCGGATCATGTTGGCGTGGTGGAGCGATTGAACGTTGTCTTTGAACTTCGGGGCCCGATTGCCCAGGTGCTCTACCATCGCAACCTGACGGGTTTGGGGCCGGCAT
>JBDRKQ010000139.1:0-8642 GCA_043813895.1 Planctomycetota bacterium | reverse complement strand
CCCGGCGCCGTCGCAAACGCGTAGAGGCCGAGACTGCCCCAGGCGAACAAGACCAGCCCGACGAACGCGGCGAGGACGCCCATGCGTCTCTGGGCCTGCTTGCCGATCGTGATGCCCCACGAGATGCAGAAGCCCCAGATGCCGTTGGCAAAGTGGAAGCATGCCGCGGTGAGCCCGATCCAGTAGATGCTGAGCGTGATCCACGCCGCGACGGCCGCGCCGCCCTCGCCGCCGGGGCTCCACGCCATGAGGCCGTTTCGCGTGATCTCGAACTTGTCGGCCAGCTCGTGATCCATGAACTCCTTCCCCCAACCGATCCAATGCGCAAACCTGAACTTCAGCAGGTGCAGGATGACGAACAGGAAGACGACGATGCCGCTGATTCGCTGAAGCGTGTACCGCCAGTTGTCCGCATGGGGATAGGCGGTCACGTTGCTCCGGCCGGTCAGCCAGATGACCACGCCGTAGATCGCGTGAAACGCGAGCGGCAGGAAGATGCCGAATATCTCCAGAAACGGGAGGAACGGCAGGCTGTGCAGGAAGTGGACGCCGTCATTGAACTGCTGCGGCCCGCTCTGGAAGAGCCCCCACCAGTGGAACGCCCGTGAGTTCGTCAGCATGTGCTCGATGAGGAACAAGCCCACGGGGACAATGCCGGTGAGAGAATGAAGTTTTCGCAGAAGGAAGTGGTATTTGTTGTCGAGATGTTGGGGATCGAAGTTTGCTGCGGCCAAGGCTTGTGTCCTCAGTAGTAGACCAGTACCGGACCATTTACAGGCGAGTTGCCTGCCCTCGGAACAGGGTAGCCAGCCTAAGCCCAGGCTTCTCGGGCGTCAAGAACACCAGATTCGCAGGTCCTTTTGTGGGCGGGGGTGGAATATGGTACAATCTCATTCACGAGCGAGCCGAGGGAAAATATCCGATAGGAGAGGGATGACGCCGCGCCGTCGGTCTTTGCTCGTCACGCCTGCACCAAGGGGATCATCAATGTCCAAGCGATTCGAAGTCGTTGTTTGTGTCCTGGTTGTCCTGGGGGCCTCGTTCTCGTTCATCGGGGTCGCGTCGGCCGAGCTCGTTGACCTGACGGACTACAAGATCGTCCGCGTCGATGTCAGGACCGCGGCGGAGTTGAAGCAGTTGGAAGGCTTCGCCACGACGATTCTGAGCGACTATCCCGGGATCAGATCGCTGGAAGTCGTGATCGCCCCCGACAGAATGGACGAGCTTCAGGCGAGCGGCCTGAGCTTCGAGGTCCTCCACCAGAACATCCAGGAACTCATCGAACTGGAGCGGCAACCCGCAGGTCGCGGCGACTGGGACGCCTACAAGACCCGCGCGCAACTCATCCAGTTCATCAACGACCTCGTGACCGCGCGTCCGGACTTGTGCGAGGTCTTCAGCATCGGCACGTCGATCGAGGGCCGCGACATCTGGGTACTGCACATCACGGGGCCCGGCGGCAGCAACAAACCCGCCGTCTTCTATCATTCGCTCATCCACTGCCGGGAGTGGATCACCGCCCCGGTCGTGCTCTACCTCGCGGATCACCTGGTCAACAACTACGACACGGACCCGAACGCAGCCGCCCTCGTCGACGGGTTGGATATCTACCTCGCGCCGTGCGCGAATCCGGACGGATACGAATACACGTGGAACACGTACCGGCTGTGGCGGAAGAATCGGCGGAACAACGGTGACGGGACCTACGGCGTGGACTTGAACCGCAACTGGGCCTACGGCTGGGGCGGCGGCGGTTCGAGCGGCTATACGGGCGACGACCTCTATCGCGGCCCGTCTCCGTTCAGCGAACCCGAGACGACCGCTTTGAGCGATTTCATTGCCGCCCATCCCCGGTTGATCTCGTACATGGACTACCATAGCTACTCGCAACTCATCCTGTGGCCGTTCGGCAACGAGTGCGTCGGGGGTCCGCCGGAACCCGATCGAACGACATTCCTCAACCTCGGCAACACGATGCAGGGTCTGATCCAGGCGGTACACGGCAAGTACTATGAGCCCGGACCGATCTGCGAAACGATTTACCAGGCGAGCGGCGGCTCGGTCGATTGGGCCTACGGAGACCAGGGCGTTTTCGGTTTCACGATCGAGCTTCGCGATACCGGCGCCTACGGATTCGAGTTGCCCCCGGCACAAATCCTGCCGACATGCGAGGAGAACCTGCCGGCCATCCTTCACCTTTCAGAATGGGCCATGTCGCAAGTGCAAACGCGATTTGTTTTCCCCAACGGCTTGCCCGAGGGAATGACGCCGGGCCAGGCGGAGGTCGTCAACGTTGATGTCATCCCCATCGGCGAAGACCTCGTCGGCGGCAGTGCCGCGATGTTCTACCGGTATGACGGTGGCGCACTTCAGAGCGTACCTTTGACGCTGCTAGGCGGTGATTCGTACGAAGTGACTTTGCCCGCACCGGGTTGCTACGACACGCCGGAGTTTTACTTCAGCGCGACCGGCACGAGCAGCGGCGTCAATTACGCGCCTGCCGGGGCGCCGACGGTGACCTATACGGCCTCCGTCACCACGCCGACCTACGTCGTGCATGAGTTCCCGCTGGATACGAATCCGGGTTGGACCACGCAGGGGCAATGGGCGTACGGCGTGCCGACCGGCGGCGGCGGCGAGTACGGCGGACCTGACCCCACGAGCGGTCACACGGGGAGCAACGTCTATGGCTACAACCTGAACGGCGACTATGCCAACAGTCTGTCGCAGACGCATCTGACGAGCCCCGCTTTGGACTGCACCGGGTACACGGGGCTGACGCTCTCATTCTGGCGGTGGCTAGGCGTCGAACAGCCCCTGTACGACCACGCTTACGTTCGCATCAGCAATAACGGCTCAAGTTGGACCACCCTCTGGGAAAACACCGTCGAGGTGACGGACGAGGACTGGGTCTATCAGGAGTTCGACATTTCGAGCATCGCCGACAACCAAGCCACGGTGTACCTGCGGTGGACGATGGGCGCCACCGACGGCGGCTGGCGGTATTGCGGTTGGAACATCGATGACATTGCGATCTCGTGGAGCATCGACACGGCCGTCTGTACGGGCATCCTGCCGGGCGACATGGATGGCACCGGTGACGTAAACGGCTTGGATATCGCGAACTTCGTGGACGCGCTGCTCACAGGCCCGGCCAACGACGCCGAGCGCTGCGCAGCCGACGTCAACGAGGATTGTGAGGTTACGCCGGAGGACATTGGCGCGTTCGTCGACGCGCTACTGGGATGATGACCCGCTGTTGCAGGACGCGAGCACTCCAAGGGTTCAGGAGCATTCGATTTTCGAGCGCCCCTGGTCTGCCGAGCCGCTTGTGCCAAGCCGGTATCTCCCATCAGCAGGGCGAATGTACTCCCTGGCCAAGGCCGGGGGCTCTTGGAGAAGGTGTTACGCATCGCCGCCGAAGTCGTAGCACGCTGGTTCCCGGTGGCGCCAGATGTGCGTCTCTGGGGTGAACTGCTTGATATCCGCCTGGCCGAGATCGAGTTCCACCGATCTTGTGCAATGACCCGTCCGCCACAGCACCGTACCGTTCGGATCAATCACCTCGCGCACCGAGTCCGCGACGGCAATGACAAACACGCGGTTCTCGGCCGCCCGGGCACGTAGGAGCGTGTCGTCTGGCACCTTGCACTCAGCGATCAAGACCTGCTTGCCGTCGAGTGCGTGACATCGGGCGATCGCGAAACCGGCCATGTCGGCGGCTGCCAACGTGGCGACTCGCGCGCCGGCATCCTTCAACGCGCTGGCCGCAGCCCGCGAATCCGAATCGGAGCAGAGCACGCACTTCCCGCCCGGTTCTTTGGCTTCATACGGCGGCTCGTCGCTCAACAGCCTCTTCGCCACCGCTGCATCGATCTCGGGCAGGCGAGGCGCCGCCGGAGTCACTTCGGCGGAGATGAGCGCATCCCCGTCGATGGGGGCGCGCGCGACGGTTTCCCCGGCGGCGGTGACGATCTGGCTCTGTCCCACGTACTCCAGTGTCGGCGGTTCCCGGCCACTCTTGCTGCAACATGCGAACGATACGCCGAACTCCTGCGCCCGGGCGCGGATCAGGAACTCCGGCTGGATGTTGTAGTGCTTCCGTCGGTCCTGACTCGTGTTCACCCAGGCCGTCGGCTGGATCAGCATCTCCGCCCCCTTGGCAGCGAGGGTGGCCGGTATCTCCGGTACGCGGGCGTCCGCGCAGATCAGGATGCCGAGCTTGCCGAACTCGGTGTCGAATACGCACAGCGCGCGGCCGGGCGTAAACCAGCGGTGATCGCAGTCCCACAGAAAGCTCTTGCGGGCGACGCCGGCCAGCGCGCCCGTGCGGTCGAAGAGCGCGGCGCTGTTGTAGAGATTCCCCGCATCCTCCTCGACGAAACCGGCAACCAGCCAAAGCGCGTGCAGCGCTGCGAGCTTCGAGAATCGCTCCAATACGACGGACGTCCGCTCCACGTCCGCCTGCATGTACCTTTCGACCGACCCAAGCCAGTATGCCGGGTACGTCGTCTCGGGCAGTACGAGCATATCCGCCCTGACAGCCGCTGCGCGTTCAACCAGTCGCGCGGCCCTTGGCCAGACGTTGCATGCCTGGTCGATCGCGCCGGCTTCCATCTGGCCACAAGCGACGATCATCCGGACTCCTCTTCCTCGGCAACACAGCGACCCGTTGCACGGCGCGGTGGTCGGTCGTGGCGTGTGCCGGTATAATCCCCTGCTCGCCAAGTCCCGCCGGCTCCGGCGCGACTTGAGGACGCACGACCGCGGCAAACGACCATGACAGAACGAGACTACTACGACATCCTCGGCGTGTCCAAGAGTGCGACGGAGGCCGAGATCAAGCAGGCCTACCGGCGGCTCGCGAAGCGGTACCACCCCGATCAGAACAAGGGCGATGCCGGCGCAGAGGCGAAGTTCAAGGAAGTTCAGGGAGCCTACGCCGTGCTCTCCGACAAGGAGAAACGCGGCAAGTACGACCAGTTCGGCCATGCCGGGTTGCACATGGGCGGGCAACCCGGCGGGGGAGATTGGCGATGGTCCACTGCCGGCGGACAATCGTTCAACATCGACGATCTTGACGGCATCTTCGATTTCGGTGTCTCCGGCGGTCCTCGGTCGTCCGGCGGCGGCTCGGTCTTTGAACAGTTCTTCAATAGACGCGCCGCAGGTCCTCGGGCCACCGCGGCGCGCCCACCCGCCCGCGACGTCGAGCAGCCCGTCTCACTGACCTTCGAACAGGCCATCCGCGGCATCACGCTGGACATCCAGGTGCCGGGCGGGACGAGCGAACGACCACGGAGGATTTCCGCCCGCATCCCAGCCGGCGTTCACGAGGGGCAGCGAATTCGCCTTCGTGGACAGGGTGAGCCCGGCGGCGGGGGGCGTCCCGATGGCGACCTCTATGTCGTCTGTTCCATTCAGCCCCATCCTTTCTTCGAAAGACGCGGCGACGACATTTACCTTGATGTGCCCGTTACGATTACTGAGGCGGCGCTGGGCGCGAAGGTGGATCTACCCACGCTCGACGGGGTGCGAACGGTGACGATCCCGCCGGCAGCAGCAAGCGGCTCGAAACTGCGGCTTTCGGGATTGGGTGTGCCGGGACCCAAAGGGAAGCAGCGCGGCGACCAGTACGCGGTGATCAAGATCGTTCCACCGGCGCGACTGACCGATGAGCAACGCCGGCTGCTCGATGAGTTGGCGAAATCGGATGTAGGCTCGCCTCGGGAAGGCCTGTGGCAGTGACTCTCGCATCACGCGCAACGCGCACCCAACCGCTTTTCGGGGACCGTTCGGCGGACCGATGGTCTTGCTTCCGTCTCGCGGTCCTGGTCGCCGTCGTCGGGATGCTCTGTCTCTTGCCCCCGCGCGTCTATGCCCAGACTACCCAGAGCGAGCAAGACGGCATCGATGCCGTAAGATCTGTTAATGAAGCCGGTGCTTCGGTCGATCGTGCAGCGGAAGACGGTGGAGCAGTGATGTCCTCGCGCAGCGATCGGCACGGGCCGGCATCGTCGTCAGCCACGACGCGCCCGGTCAGGCTGATCGACGACACTCGCGTCAGTAACTGGTGGCGTTCGTTCGTCTGGGCGATGGTCCTCGTGTTGGTGTTTGTCTTCGGCTCATTGGCAATCATGGTTTTCTCGAGGCGGTTCCGGGTTTACCTGACCGGGCGTCCGCGGGAACACACGCCCTGCGACGATGTCTGGCAGATGCACAAGCTGCCGCCTGCTCCGCCGCCCGAGGCCGGCGACGACGACGAGTAGGGCAGGTCATTATTCCGCATGAGCAGAGCGGGCAAGGAGCCGCGGACTTCAGTCCGCGCGGTTGTTCCCGACGGGAGGCGTTCACATCTTCGGGCGGCCGCGCGGGCTGAAGCCCGCGCCTCTTCGTGGTGCGTTTGTGAGCAAGGGCGGAATCGCCTAGACTACCCATCAATCGTGAGTCGTCCGGGCAATCGGCCGGGCCGAACTCGCGCTTCGTGTTAGTAAGGAGTTGGCGTGAAAATCGAAGGTCATGTCGCGTTGATCACGGGCGCGGCCAAACGAATCGGCCGCGCGATCGCCTTGGAATTGGCACAACGGGGCTGTGACATCGCGGTGCACTACCATACCTCGGAGGCCGAAGCTTTCGAGACCGCCGAGTTGATCCGCGCGGGCGGGCGCAAAGCGATTACCATTCAGGCGTCGCTGTCGGATGCCGATGCCGCCGCGGCCCTGCCGAAGAAGACCGTGGATGAGTTGGGCAGGCTGGACATCCTCATCAACAACGCCTCGATATTCGAGCCGATGAGCCTCGACGATTTCTCGCCGGCGAGATGGAACGAAACACTGGCTGTCAACCTCACCGCCCCGATGATCTTGTCGCACGCCGCATATCCCTACCTGAGTGCCGAAGGTCAAGGGAGAATCGTGAATCTGGGAGACATCTGCGCGGAACGTCCCTGGCCCAACCACCTAGCGTACTGCGTATCCAAGGCGGGCCTTTCGAGCCTGACCCAAGCGCTCGCCAAGGCGATGGCGCCGTCGGTGCGTGTCAACGCGGTCGCTCCCGGCGCGGCACTGTTTCCGGAAGACTGGAGCAGAGACCAGATCAAGGCGGTGACGCGGCGCGTCCCCGCACTGCGGGCCGGAACACCCGAAGAGGTCGCGGCGACCGTACGGTTTCTCGTCACCGATTGCGACTACATCACCGGTGCGATCCTCGCCGTGGACGGCGGTCGCAACATCGCCTGGTAAGTCATGGTGAGTAACTTCACTGTCGCGGGTGGCAGCGCTGGTGAATCGCCTTGAGCCGCGAGCCGTCCACGTGGGTGTACGTTTGCGTGGTGCTGACGTCTGCGTGGCCGAGCAGTTCCTGGACGACGCGCAAGTTCGCCCCCCCCTCGAGCAAATGCGTAGCGAAGCAGTGGCGAAGCGTGTGCGGGCCGATCGAGCCGGGTACGCCGGCGGCCGTCGCGTAACGGCTGACCAGTCGCCAGATATTGGTTCGGTCCAACCGTTTGCCGGTCCGGGATAAGAACACCGCATCGACCGGGCCCGATGCCGAATCGGCCAGGACCTTTCGCAACCTGCGCGTGTATTCGCGCAGGGCGTCGATGGCGAAGCTGCCCAAGGGGATGATGCGCTCCTTGCGCCCCTTGCCGTAGCAGCGAACGTATCCGATATCCAGGTTGACGTTGTTCATGCGGAGGGACGCCAGTTCGGATACGCGCATCCCGGTCGCGTAGAGCGTTTCGAGAATGGCCTTGTCGCGCGTGAAGAACGGCTCGCCAGGCTGGGGGCCGGCGAGGATCTCCTCCACCTGCCCGAGGCGAAGCGTCTTCGGCAGACGCCGCCATTTCTTCGGCGTGTCGAACAAGGCGCCGAGGTCTTCCGGCAGCACTCCCACCGTGAAGAGGTATCGCAGAAACATCTTGATCGAAACAAGATGCCTCGCGATTGAAGACAGCGCCAGGCCTCGCTCGGACAACTGGACGAGATGAGATCGCACGACCTGTTGGGTCAGATGCGCAACGGAGCAGACATCGCGATCGTCCAGCAGCGTGGTGAACTCACGGATGTCCCGGCGGTATGCCTCGATGCTGTTCTCCGTGAGGCCGCACTCCGTGACCAGGTATTCGATGAACTGCCGGCTCAGCCGTTGCCAATCGGCGTGTCCGTTCTCATGGAGGCCGGGAGGACGCGCCGCCCGGGCTCCGACTCTCGATGAAACAGCGGCAACCGGCAGCTTGCAGTTCGAGGCGGCGCCGCTCGACGCAGCCGGCAGGAGCCCGGACATTGTGCGCCCGGCGGGCGTGGTGGCGGCCGAGAGCCCGCAAGCCGTCGCGCCTGTGGACGTAGTGAATGCGTGCAGTGAGCTTCTCACGGAGTGATTGAAAGTCGAGTCGGGAATCACGGTGATCTTCACTTTGCGAAATGGGGGGCGGCTTCCCGCAACGGCGCCACCTTGCACCGATGCTCAATCAGACACGGCTCGCGGCGCTTGGGCCGCTCGACCGCTCACCCCGTCGCATGAATATCGACCGCCGCGACGCACTGGGTTGAATCGAAGCCCGCGAGATGCCTGAAAGCCCGGCCGGCGTGGGCGCAGCGCATCTCGTGGGCCAAATCCGCGGACCAGACGTCACGCCCGCCGCC
>JBDRKQ010000138.1:0-3809 GCA_043813895.1 Planctomycetota bacterium | reverse complement strand
CCCTATTGTTTGCACGTCGGTTGCTTGGCGCGCCTAGGGACGCGCCAAGCAACTGGATTCGAACCGCGGCGATCATATGTGGGCCGGGGGGGACCTCTGCTTCAGTTCAAGGATTGGCCGGCCGCAAGTTGATGTATGCCCGCGTTTGCGTGATAGCGGTCTACACCGGCCGAACGGGACGGCCTTCGATGTAGCCGCGGTAGCCCTCCGGTCGGAGTTGGAATCGCGGTCCGTCGTCGTCGGCCCACTTGAAGCCGTAGGTCTCCGGCCGGTAGGTCTTCATCACGTCCCAGAGGGAGGCGATCGCGCGCTCGAAGTCCTTGTCCTCGTACGGGGGGCCCTGGAACACCATCATCTTGCACGGGGGCAGCGCGGTGACCTCGAAGCCATCGGGCACATTGCCGTCGTAGTCGGCAGCGACCTCGACACCCTGCACATACTGCGAAGTTCCTGGTGATCGCAAGCCTTCGGGCAGCCACATGCCCATCGGTTCCTGGAGCGTGTTCTTGACGGCCGCAAGCTGGTCGTAGATGTCGCAACCCAGCTCCTCGCAGTACTCGAAGTAGTGGGTCGCCTTCTTGGCCCGCTTGACAATCATCTTGCGGGCGGGCCAATCGAGGACTTGCACAAAAACGGTTTCGGGTTTCTTGGTCTCGGCCATGGTCATGGTCATGTCTCCTCGTTGCCTCCGTGTGTACCAGTCTCGAAGCTGCGGAGGCAGGAACAGCTCGACGGTCGCCCCGGTCTTGCGGAAGTGGGCGGGCGGCATACCGAACTGGCGGGCGAAGGCACGTGTGAAACCTTCGTGCGAGTCGAAGACAAAATCGAGGGCGACATCAATGACCTTGCACGGCGTCGTCTGGAGCTTCGCGGCCGCTGCGGAAAGGCGACGAAGGCGGATGTACTCGAATGGCGTCTTGCCCGTGACCTCCTTGAACAGCCGGGCTGCGTGCCACCGCGAGTAGCGCGCCGCCCGGGCCAGGGAGGCCATGGTGATCTTGTCGCCAAGGTGCGACTCGATGTGCTCCTGCATCCGCTCTGCGGCCTTGATTTTGTCCCACTGCGTCAGCATCGGTTCTCCCCTTCCGACCCGAAATAATACCCGCGGCCAGTCAACGCTTCTTGACCGCGGTTGCGAATCTGGGATAGTGGTTCACTTTGGGTGCCACGGGCGGCTTGACCGCCCGTGCCGACACTGGCAGCAAGCTGCCAGTGGCACCCGCCATCAAAGTGAACCACTACTGAATCTGGAGACAACGCGGGCCGAATGAAGCTGGAGAAAGGAGCAAGAAGACGGTGGACTAGCAACGCGAAGGGGACGACGGGCTTGAAGTTCGACTGCACGACCAGGCACTGACGACGTTTGGGGGCAATGGCGGCCGATGGTCACAGGTGTGTCCCCATGGCGAGACGCACGCGACCGGCTGTCACCTGGGCGGGCCGGGTCAGTTCAATCAAGCTGACTCACCTCCCCGTGGCCACCACAGGCGAGACTCTCTCTCTCAACGTGACAGTTTTGTCAGGTCATTTGGGGGTGACATTTGCGATAACTCTTTGCCATCGCAAGCGTTGAGTGATGTCAGGGTAATTCGGACCGGCATCGTCCCTGCTCCGCCCTTTCACAGCCATCCCAAACCGAACGCCGGTGCTGATTCCCGCTCCTCCGCACGCCGATTCTGAGCCATGGTCTTGCCGCTCGCTGGGCAGGGGTCCAAAATGCTGATCACCTCTCATCACCACAAAAACGTCGCCTCGAAACCAGGGTTTCATCGCCATGACGCGTCTGTTTCACGTCCTCCTGTACCTCCTGGGCGAGGGCTTCCAGGCCCGTCGCCAGGCGCGAATCCGGTTCCTTCAAGCCCAGGTTGCCATGCTCCGCCGAAAATCGGACCGGAACCGTATCATCCTGAGTCCTGAAGACCGGGCCCAGCTGCTCCGCATCGGAGGCGAACTCGGCCACGACGTCAAGGATATCCTTGCGATCGTCACGCACCAGACCTATCAACGCTGGATCCGAGAGCAGCAGAAGGGCCGTAAGCCATGCCGTCTCCAGACCGCCACGGACTGAGCAGTAATGTCCAATTGCGCGCCGATTTCCGCCGCTGTCAACACGCCTCTCTCGCGAAGGCGTTCGTACCGGGGCTTCAGTCCGTAGCTGGATCGAATCCGTCGGACCAACGTACCTGTAAACTCCTGCTTCGTCCCACTGCGGTAACTGTGCGAGTTCCACAACACTGCTGTTAGTCCTCGCGAAGCGCGCACGAGGCCACGGATTGTGCCGGCTCGTCCGGATCATCCCGGCCACTTCGCACATCTCGGAGCACATCCTTGCCTCTGCGGATCTCGCCGTCGATCGCCTCAAGCAGCTCACGCTGCTCGACGGGACGCCCTTCCTTGGCGATGACTGTGGATCTGTCCTTGCGAGGAAGATCTCTCAGCCGTCGAAGCATTCTGGCCTCTTCAATGAGGGCTGACTGACGCTTGGTCACCTCCAGCAGTTCACGGCTCTTCTCTTTCAGATCCTTCTGTTCCAGTGCTCGCCGGATTGTGATCGCGAGGTCTATCTCATTGCACGGCTTGGTGAAGAACTGATACACCTTCCCCTCGTTAATGGCGCGGAGTGCCGCCGGCAACGTGGGGTTACCCGTCAGCACGATTCCAACGATGTCCGGGTAGTCTCGCGCCACGCGCGCCAGGAATTCCGTGCCGGACATTCCGGGCATCTCTTCGTCGGAGACGATCAAGTCAACGTTCTCGTTTTCCAGCAGTTCCGCCGCCTCTTCAGCCGTGTTGGCCGTCAGGATCTCGTATGGTTCTTTGCGCAGGATACGTATCAACCCGTTGAGAACGTTGGGCTCATCGTCTACCAGAAGCACTGTGTGAGTCATGTCTGTTCCTCCAATCTGATTATGATCGCGCCATCGCGGGCGACTTGGTGTCGGCCGGGACGATCACGCGGATCGGTTCCTTGATCTTCCTACGTCGCGAAAAGTTCTTTAGCCGCTCGCAGAGCGATGGCGTCACCTCCTGGCCCTTGCCCAGGACCAAGGAGCCTTCGATGGTTGTCACATCCTCGGCGAGCGTCATCAGCGGCCTGAGGTCCCTCATTCTGACGTCCCGAATGGTCACTGGCGCCGCGGCCCCTCTGATGTCTCCCACCTTCTTCAGAATCTGAGGGTCGTACCACCCCTTACGCCCGCTTAGTTCGACCAGGACATCCGAGTCCGCCAGGCCACTCCATTTCAGGGCGTCGTAGTCCAGCGCGATCTTGAGAATGCGGGCTCCCACGGGGATGTCGCCGCCTGCTACTGAATCAGATGGGGAACCGGAGCCGTCGAACCGCTTCTGCTGGTAGCCGATGATCTGTGAGACTCCCTCCAGTCTCGGGATGTTCGCGACCAGATCGCGACCCACCTTCGGATGGGACTCAAACATCTTGGATTCGTCGTCGGCGAGGTCTTCTCCTCTGTGCATCTTCTCCAACGTCTCCGGAGGAATCGTGACACAGCCGACCTGCGAGAGCATCGCCGCGATCTCAAACTGCCACGAGTTCTCCATTTTGAGTGCTTTGCAGAGATCTCGGACGACACCGCGCACGCGCGAAGCGTGTCCGAATGCTGTTGGGTTCGTGAGAGATAGCACCTCGCTGAGAAGCTTAATCGCACCCCTGAGGGTCTTCCCGAGTAGTTCCTTTTCAGCAGTAATCAGACGGTACTGTTCGATACCCGCAGTCAGCGCTTTGGCGAGATGTTCGGGTGGACAAGGCTTGGTCAGGAAGCGAAAGATGCTTCCTTCGTTTACTGCGTCCA
>JBDRKQ010000137.1:0-14144 GCA_043813895.1 Planctomycetota bacterium | reverse complement strand
TCCAGCTCGATCAGCAGTCTGCCCCGATCGGGCGAATGGATGACCTGGATCAAGCGGCTCTTCGGAATCCTGCTGGTCGGGATGGCCATCTACTTCCTCCGGCCCGTCCTGCCGCCGAACGTCACGTACTACCTGCTGCCGCTCACGGCCGTGATCGGGGGTATCTATCTTGGTTTCATCGACCGGACGCAGTCGACGTCCAGGGTGTTCGCCTGGATCAAGAGAGGCGTCGGTGTGGTGGGGATGATCGTTGCCCTCTGGCTCCTCATGCCCCGGGCCAACGTCCAGGGCCTGGCGTGGGAGCCCTACCGGGCGGAGCGATATGAACAGGTGCTGGAGCAGAGGAGACTCACCATCGTCGATTTCTCAGCCGACTGGTGTATCCCCTGCCACGAGCTGGACAGCCGGACCTTCACGGATCCGCGAGTGATTCAACGCTCCGGCGGTTTCACATTTCTGCGGGTAGACATGACACGGTCCGGCGGAGTTGAGGAAAAGGCGCTCAAAGAGAAGTTCGGGATCGTCGGAGTACCCACGGTCCTCTTCATCGATTCCAGAGGACGTGAAATCCGGGAACTCAGGGTCGAGGGTTTCGTCGAAGCCTCCGAGTTCCTGGAGAGGATGGACCGCCTCTCCGCCTCCCGACGCTAGACCTCTCTTGTGCGCATGAAACTGGGTGCGGTACAAACCTTCGCGCTGGCGTGCTTCTTCACCATGCAGTGCCCGCCCGTCGAAGGAATGGCGGTGTTTCCACGTACATCCAGAACCCCCGCGAGGAGGCTGTTGGGGAAATGCCCACGACAGGAATGGACCCCCGAAAAAAAATCCTTGACAAACAATCATTGATTAAATATATTGCTCACATGGCCGGCAAACTAGCCGGCGAATGGAGGTGGATTGTGGATCGAGATCCGGTTGGAGAATTGTGCTGTTCCTCGGCGGAACAACTCCGCCTTGCCGAGCGGCCGGATCTGGGATTCCGTTTCGGGGATCGCGGCACTCACACCAGCCGCACCATCATGCTCCAGGAACTCAGTCTTCTTCTCGCGTACTGCCAGCCGACCGCAACGCGTGAGGACTACCTATCCGCCGTCCGTGAACACAATTGCCTCGGCAAGCGGACCGCAGCGACGCGCAGGCTATCGAGCCAGCGGCTCACAGAGCTGTACGCTCTCGATCCGGATGCCACCTTGTTCCGGGTCATGCGGCAGTGCTGGTATGCGGACTCGGGTGGGCGCCCGCTGCTAGCCGTCTCGCTGGCGCTCGCGAGGGATCCGCTCCTCAGGGTCACGGCTCTGCCCGTTCTGCGGATGAGGCCAGGGGAAGAACTCGCCAGGCAGCAGATGACGGACGCGCTAAGTCGGGCCGTGGGCAACCGCCTCAATGAGAGCACCCTCGACAAGGTCGTCCGGAATGCGGCTTCCTCCTGGACGCAGTCGGGACACCTCAAGGGTCGAGGTCGCAAGGTTCGGCAGCAAGTCGTTCCCACTCCCGCAGCCATTGCCTACGCCCTGTTCCTGGGATACCTGACGGGCAGCCGCGGGGCTGTGTTGTTCCAGACGCTCTGGGCAAAGGTGCTCGACGCGTCTTCGGGCGAACTGGAGGAACTTGCCATGGACGCGAAGCGCCTTGGTTTCCTCGACATGAGTCAGTCAGGCGGAGTCATCGAGGTGTCTTTCTCGCGGTTCCTGGCGGCAGAGGGAAGGCGATAGGTCATGGGACGAATCGAAGAACTCGTGGCTCGATACCGTAGCCACATTGGCGCACCATGGCAGCGCAACTTGGCCGGCGACCAGAAGGCGATCTTCGTGGTCTATCCGAAGAGCGACGAGAGGAAGCTGCGGGCGCGGCTGGAGCTGTTCGAGATGGCGACGACCTCGACCGGGCACCGCTGGCGTCTGCTGGACTTGACCGACACCTTCGCGCAGTGGATGGCGGACAACAGCTATCGCGAGGATTACTTCGCAGACCCCAACGCGCTCGTCACTGGGCCGAAGAGTCCCCTCGTAGTCTTTGCCGCTCGGCGGCTTCGAGAAGCACTCACCGCTGACGGAGTGGACGAGGATAGCGTGGTTGCAGTTAATGGGGCGGCTTCTTTCTTCGGGTTTACATACCTCTCTGCCATTCTGTCCATTGTGAAAAACGAAGTCCGGGGCCGGCTCGTGGTCTTCTTCCCCGGCGAGTACGACAGCAACATCTACCGCTTGCTGGATGCACGTGACGGCTGGAACTACTTGGGCGTGCCCATCACGCTCCACAACGGGGTGAACGACTGATGAAGAACCGAGAGCTATTCCAACGCGATCCTGCTGTTTCGAAGCTTCTGAACGACGGCGTTGCCACCGTGCGCGAAGCGGCGAGCGAGAAGGAAATCGAGACGCTCCGCTACGAGCTTGAGCACTTCGTGTGCGAGGGCCAGTACGAGGACGGCCTGATCCGTATCCTGGAGTCGTACGTCGACAACGTCAACTCGACAACGCAGCCGGCGGCTTGGGTGAGCGGCTTCTACGGCAGCGGCAAGTCTCACCTGTTGAAGATGTTCCGCCATCTTTGGGTGGACACGTCCTTCGCCGACGGCGCGACTGCCCGCGGCCTGGCCCGGCTGCCGCAGGAAGTGCAAGACCTGCTGCGCGAGCTCGACACGCTCGGGAAACGGTTCGGCGGCCTGCACGCCGCTTCCGGAACGTTGCCTTCCGGCGGAGGCGAGAGTGTCCGCCTGGCCGTGCTGAGCATCGTCCTTGCCTCCAAAGGCCTGCCCGAAGCGCTGCCGCAGGCTGAGTTCTGCATGTGGCTGCAGAAGAACGGCATCTTCGGCAAGGTGAAAACGGCCGTCGAAGCGGCCGGCAAGGACTTCTTCAGCGAACTCCACGATTTGTATGTCAGCCCTATCCTCGCCAAAGCCGTCCTCGACGCCGACCCCGACTTCGCTGCCGACCTCAAGCAGGCGCGTGCGGCGCTAAGGGCGCAGTTCCCCTTCGTCGATGACATCTCAACGAATGAGTTCATTCGCCTGGCCCGCGAGGTGCTGTCGGTCGACGGGCAAGTCCCCTGCACCGTGATCGTGCTCGACGAAATCCAACTCTTCATCGGCAACGATACGGGCCGCTCGACCGACGTGCAGGAAGTCGCGGAGGCCCTCTGCAAGCAGCTTGCCAGCCGTGTGTTGCTGATCGGCGCAGGCCAGACGGCCCTGGCTGGCAGCATGCCCCTTCTGCAGCGGCTTATGGGCCGATTCACCATCCCGGTGGAGCTTTCAGACTCCGATGTAGAGACAGTGACCCGCCGCGTCGTCCTGGCCAAGAAGGCAGATAAGCGGAAGACCATCGAAGACACGCTCGGCGCCCACGCTGGCGAGATCGACCGCCAACTTGCCGGTACGCGCATCGCCGCCCGCGCCGAAGACCGCCACATCATCGTGGACGACTATCCGCTGCTGCCGGTCCGCCGGCGATTCTGGGAGCACGTGCTTCGTGCGGTGGACGTGCCCGGCACCGCCAGTCAGCTTCGTACGCAACTCAAGATCGTGCATGAAGCCGTTCGCCAAACCGCCGAGGCTTCGCTCGGCACCGTCGTCCCCGCGGACTTCATTTTCGACCAGCTTCATCCCGACCTGCTACGCAGCGGCAAACTGCTCCGCGAGATCGACGAGACGCTCCGCAACCTCGACAACAAGACGGACGAAGGCCGATTCGCCAAGCGGCTTTGTGGCCTGATCTTTCTCATTCGCGAAATCAACAAGAACACCGTGGGCACATTCGCAGACATCGGCATCCGCGCTACACCGGACATGCTTGCCGATCTGCTTGTCTCCGACCTGTCAGGCGACGGGACGAAGCTTCGCAAGGAAATCCCCCGCGTCCTTCAGAAGCTGGTGGACGCCGGCACGCTCATCAAGCTGGACGAGGAATACAGCCTCCAGACACGCGAAAGCAGTGAGTGGGACCGCGAATTCCGCAACCGCCAGTCCCGCCTGAACAGCGACCTGACGTCCCTGTCCAGCAAACGCGGCTCGCTCATCAGCGCCGGCTGCAGCGAGGTGCTCAAGGGCGTCAAGCTCACACAGGGCAAGTGCAAGGAGCCGCGGAAGCTGTTGGTCCATTTCGGCAGCGAAGTCCCGCCCGCCGGTGGAAGCGACATCCCTGTCTGGGTCCGCGACGGCTGGGGCGAGAGGGAAGGCACTGTCGTCAACGACGCCCGCGCCGCCGGCAGCGAAAGCCCGGTCATCTTCGTCTACATCCCTAAGGCCAACGCCGACGACTTCCAGAAGGCCATCGTCCAGTACGAGGCTGCCAAGTCTACACTTGACTTCAAGGGCACGCCCACCACGCCGGAGGGGTGCGAGGCCCGCGACGCCATAGCAACCCGCATGGCCACGGCCGAGGCCACACGCAATCAGATCATCCGGGACGTGATCAACGAGGCAAAGGTCTTCCAGGGTGGCGGGCATGAATGTTTGGCACTAACCCTTGCTGTGAAGGTCCAGGATGCCGCCGAGTCTTCCTTGGCTAGGCTTTTCCCAAGATTCAAAGACGCCGACGACAACCGCTGGCACAGTGTCATCAATCGCGCAAAGGACGGCGACGGACAGGCGCTAGAAGCCGTGGACTGGAAGGACGTGCCTGAGAAGCACCCGGTCTGTGCGGCTGTGCTCTCCGAGGTCGGCTCCGGTAAGCGCGGCAAGGAAGTCCGCGACGCCTTCGAGGCCAGCACCTACGGCTGGCCACGCGACGCGGTGGACGCCGCGCTTATCACGCTGCACACCACCGGCCACCTCCGCGCCACGCACAAGGGCGCAACGCTCTCTCAGGGCCAGCTCGACCAGGCGAAGATTTCCGTGACCGACTTCCGGACCGAGACGGCCACGCTCAACGCCCGCGACAAGATGAAGCTCCGCAAGCTCTTTCACGACGCCAGCGTGGACTGCCAGCCCAACGAGGAAACCGCGAAGGCCGGCGCGTACCTGGCCCGGCTGGCGGAGTTGGCCGACCACGCCGGTGGCGAGCCGCCGATGCCAGTCCGGCCCGCCACGGCCCACCTCGACACGCTCCGCGGCTTCGGCGGGACCGAGCAACTGGCCGAAATCCTCAAACAGCACGACACGCTCGCCCAGCAGGTCAAGGATTGGGGCAAGCTGGCCGACCTCGCGGTCAAGCGCAAGCCGGCTTGGGAAACGCTCTGCGCGCTGCTCAAGCACGCCGACGCCATGCCGGGAGCCGATGAACTCCGAGCCCAAGCCGACGCGGTGAGGTCCGAACGCCGGTTGCTCGACGCCAGCGACCCCGTGCCGGACATCCGCAAGGCCGCCGTCGATGCGCTCCGCGCCGCCGTCACTGCGGCCCACGCCGAATACGCTAGGACCTACAACGAACAAATGGCAGCGCTGATCACCAGCGACAACTGGAAGAAGCTCAAAGCCGACCAGCGGAAGCAGATGCTCGCCGACGAAGGCATCGACACCCTGCCGGCGCTGGCCGTCGGCACCGAGGCTGACCTGATCCGCACGCTGGAGCAGACCGCCCTGCCGGCGTGGAGGACCAAGACCGACGCGCTCGCTCAGCAGTTTTCCCGTGTGGCCTTGGCGGTGGCCAAGCTGCTGGAACCCAAAACACAGCGCGTCCATCTGACCAGCGGAACACTCAAGACCGAGCAGGAAGTAAAGGCGTGGCTGGCCGGCACGGAGAAAGACTTGCTGGCCAGATTGAAGGACGGACCAGTAGTGATTTCGTAGGTCAACACGGAGCACGTATGACACCCGAGGAACTCCAACGTCTGGTTGAGCACCTGCGGTCCTTTCCACGTGAGACCGAGTGGGTGGAGTTCAAGCACAACGCCGCCGACCCCCACGAGATCGGCGAATGTATCTCCGCGTTGTCGAACGGTGCTGCCCTGCATCGTCAGAGCCGGGCGTTCGCGCTATGGGGCATCGATGATGGAACGCACAGCCTGGTGGGAACGACTTTTCGACCTCTCGAAACGAAGAAGGGGAATGAGGAGCTTGAGAACTGGCTCCTGCACCTATTGAACCCGCGGATCGACTTCAGCATCCACGAGTGCGACGTGGACAGCAAGCGCGTCGTGCTCTTCGAGATTCAGCCGGCATCCCACCAGCCCGTAAGCTTCTCGGGCACGGAATACATCCGCGTGGGCAGCTACACGAAGAAGCTCAAGGATTTCCCAGAGAAGGAGCGGGCTCTCTGGGCTATTTTCTCCGAAACGCCGTTCGAGACTGGCATCGCCGCCCCCGCCGTGACCTCGCAAGAGGTGCTGGCTCTCATCGACTACGCGGGCGGCCTCAAGTTGCTGGGCATCTCTCTTCCCGATAACCGACAAGCCATTCTCGAGCGCCTGAGCGCGGAGAAGGTGATTATCCCCAGGCCCGGTGATCGGTTTGACATCACCAACGTCGGCGCCATCCTCTTTGCCACAGACCTGCGCCGCTTCGACCGCCTGGGTCGCAAGTCTCCGCGCGTCGTGATCTATCAGGGCGACAGCAAGATCCAGACCATCAAGGAACATCCAGATCCGGCGAGCGACGCTCCACGGCCAGGGTACGCCATTGGCTTCGAGCCACTCCTCGCCTGGATCAACGACCAACTCCCGCAGAACGAGGAGATCGGCCAAGCCCTCCGCAAGAAGGTCCGCCTCTACCCCGAGGTGGCCATTCGTGAACTCGTCGCCAACGCCCTCATTCACCAGGACTTCAATATCACGGGCACCGGTCCCATGATTGAAATCTACACGGGCCGCATGGAGATTACGAACCCCGGCCTGCCACTGATTGATCCCCTCCGATTCATTGACGACCCGCCGCAGTCGCGGAACGAAACCCTCGCCGGTTTCATGCGTCGGATGAATTTCTGCGAGGAAAGGGGCAGCGGCATCAAGAAGGTCATCGCCGCCGTCGAGGAATGCCAGTTGCCCGCCCCCGACTTTCGCACCACGACCCGGCACACCATCGCCATGCTGTTCGCCCCGCGCGCCTTTGCCGACATGGATCGTCAGGAGCGCATCCGGGCCTGCTACCAGCACGCATGCCTGTGGTACGTCGCCGGCAAGCAGATGACCAACGCCTCGCTGCGCGAGCGACTGAAGATCGCCAAGACGAACTACCCGCTCGCCTCTCGGATCATCCGTGACGCCATTGATGGCGGCCTTATTCGTCCCGTGGCGGGCATCGGAAAGGAGCACGGCTATGTGCCTTTCTGGGCGTGATCCCCACGTAGCGGCATGTAACTGGGATCGCCATGGCGAATGGGTGCTTGCCCATAAGACCTTGGAACGACACTGGTTACGGCGTCGTGGATATGTAGCAGCATGTAACTGGCCAGATGCCCAGCGTTGGCCAAGTCGTCATAACGTCTTTATTCGCAACGACATGCGTATTGCAGGATATGATGCGCCATGTGACGCCGCGCCGGGCCGCCGATGGGGAAGGTGCTGACCAATGCCCACACTCGCAAGCGATCTACGGAACAAACTGGAGCGCGTGGTCATTGACGCGCGTGACGTGGCTGAGGGCGGCGCACGCGCTGCTTTGGAAACGTTGGCCGTCCACGAGCCGAAGTTCTACCCGCATATGTCCAAACAGCAGCAGGAACTGCGCAATCACCTCCGTGCTCGGGCGCGCCAACTTGGCGATAGAGCGATCGGGGACAGGATGCGGAAGTCTTCCGCGGAAGCGGAAGAACCGCATCCTGTCCCCGGAAGCGCACCCCGCAGAGGTGCGATGGACATCGCCCACCTCGTCCAGGAGTGTGCCTACGAGCACTGGCACCGGATGCTCTTCGCCCGATTCCTGGCCGAGAACGGCCTCTTGATCGAGCCACAGGAGAACATGGCCATCAGCCTGGCCGAGGCCGAGGAACTGGCCAAGGAAGACGGCGTGGACGTGTGGGTCTTCGCCTCCCGGTGCGCCCAACGGATGCTGCCCGCAATCTTCCGGCCCGACGACCCCCTGCTCCAGGTCTCCTTCGCGACCGAGCACCGGATCGAGCTCGAACGGCTGCTCGACTCGCTGCCTCACGCGGTCTTCACCGCCTCCGACGCGCTGGGGTGGGTTTACCAGTTCTGGCAGTCGAAGAAGAAGGATGAGGTCAACCGTTCCGAGGTCAAGATCGGGGCGGACGAAATCTCTGCGGTGACACAGCTCTTCACCGAACCGTACATGGTGGAGTTCCTGCTGCACAACACGCTTGGGGCGTGGTGGGCCGGCCGGAAGCTCTCGCCCAAAGACGCCGCGGCGGCGAAGACCGAAGACGAACTCCGCGTTAAGCTCGCCCTGCCCGGCGTGACGTGGGACTACTTGCGCTTCGTCCGCGAGGAGAATGGGGACTGGCTCAAGCGCAGGGCGGAGCCCGGACACGTGCCTGTCCCCGATTCTCCGGAGCAGAAGCAGTATTGGCGTCCCGCTGCCGGCACGTTTGACGGCTGGCCGAAGACAGCAGCCCAACTGAAAGTCCTCGACCCTTGCTGCGGGTCAGGCCATTTCCTGGTTGCATCTCTACAGCACCTTGTGCCGATCCGCATGGCCGAGGAAGGCTTGACCACCGCCGAGGCCGTCGATGCTGTTCTGCGTGACAACCTGCACGGGTTGGAGATTGACGAGCGGTGCTGCCAGATCGCCGCTTTCGCCTTGGCGTTCGCAGCCTGGACCTACCCCAAAGCCGGCGGCTACCGGCCGCTGCCGGACGTGCACATCGCCTGCACCGGCATCGGGCCGCAGGGCACTGAGGAACAATGGCTCAATCTCGCCGAGCAATCGGGCATCCCCATGCGCACGGGCGGGCGCGAGGCGATCAGGAACGGGCTACTGAACCTGCACCGGCTCTTCTCGCAGGCGCCGACGCTGGGATCGCTCATCGACCCCGCCAATCTTCCGTCCGACATGTACATGGCCGGGTACGACATGATCCAGCCGTACCTGGCGGCGGTTCTCAAGGCTGAGAAGGCCGACGACGAAACCCACGAGCGCGCCATTGCCGCCGCCGGCATGGTCAAGGCCGCGGATCTGCTGGCTGGCGAGTACGCTCTCGTGATTACGAATGTGCCGTACCTGGGCCGGGGAAAGCAGGACGAAGTTCTCAAGGCATACCTAGAGAAGCACCACAGCGACGGCAAGCGCGACTTGGCGACAGCGTTTGTGGAGCGATGCTTACAGTTCAACTCTTCCGCCGGGGCGAGCGCATTGGTCACTCCGCAAAACTGGTTCTTCCTTCCGACCTACAAGTACCTGCGGCAGAACATGCTGAAACGCTACGAGTGGAACATTGTCGTACGCTTAGGTCCTGGGGCTTTTGAAGGGATCAGCGGTCACGTGGTGAATGTCGGCTTGCCTGTGCTCACAGCCAAGAAGCCGGTGCCAGGCCATCGCATGGTGGGAATAGACGCTTCTGTGGTCGCACAGCCCTCAGAGAAGGCTGCCGTGCTTGCGGGCCGGGCACCGGACGCCATTAGCCTTGTGCCACAGGCGGAGCAATTGGCAAACCCGGATGCGACCATCACGTTGACACAGACCAAGATCAAGACACGGCTTGGCGACTTCTCGCACACCTATCAGGGCATAGGAACGGCAGACGCCAGCACATACGTCGTTCGCATGTGGGAAGTGCCCAGCAATCAGGCAGACCCGTGGGCCTTCTACCACATGGCCCCAGGCCATGCCGATGGGTTTAGCGGTTGTCATAGCCTGCTTCGATGGGAAGACGGACAGGGGAAGCTAGCACGCTCCCCCCAAGCGCGTGTTTGTGGTCAGGGCGCTTGGGGTAAGGATGGAGTCGCCATTGCAGTGACAGCGGCGATTCCCCGATGCGCTTACGTCGGTTCGATTTTTGACTGCACGTTGGCTGCCCTGATACCGGACACACCGTCGAACTTGCCGGCGATCTATGCGTTTGTCACAGATGGGGACTTTTCCGCTCACGTTCGTGGCGTGGATCAAGCACTGTCGGTCACAGAGAGTTCGTTCGGCAAAGTTCCCTTTGACCTCGCCCACTGGCAGAAGGTCGCGGCGAAGAAGTACCCCGACGGTCTGCCCGAGCCTGAGAGCGACGACCCAACGCAGTGGCTCTTCCACGGCCGGCCGAAGGAATCGACCGCCCCGCTCCAGGTCGCCGTGGCGCGGCTATTGGGCTACCGCTGGCCTGCGGAACTCGACGACAAGATGCGCCTGAGCAAGCGGGCGCGGGCCCTGGTCAAACAGTGCGACGAGCTGGCCAAGTTCGCCGACAAAGACGGCATCGTTTGCATTCCCTCCGTCCGCGGTGAAGAGCCGGCGGCGGAGAGACTGCTCCATCTTCTTGACGCTTGTGATCTTGAGCCGGAGGGTGATCTGGACGACTGGCTCCGGAATGACTTCTTCCAGGAGCACTGTGAGCTCTTCCACCACAGGCCGTTCGTCTGGCACATCTGGGACGGCCGCAAGCGCGACGGGTTCCACGCTCTGGTCAACTATCACAAGCTCTGCGAAGGAGGCGGCAAGGGCCGGAAGCTGCTCGAATCGCTGACATACTCCTACCTGGGCTGGTGGATCAGTCGGCAGAGGGACGAAGTGAAGCGCGGCGAAGGCGGCGCAGAAGACCGTCTGGCCGCGGCGCTGGAGCTCCAGAAGCGGCTGGAGGCAATCCTCGAAGGCGAGCCGCCGTTCGACATCTTCGTCCGCTGGAAGCCTCTGCACGAGCAGCCCATCGGTTGGGAACCGGACATCAACGACGGCGTACGCATGAACATCCGCCCCTTCCTGGCGAGCGACCTGCCGGCCGGCCGCAAAGGCGCGGGCGTGCTCCGCTGGAAGCCCAAGGTCAAGTGGGACAAGGACCGCGGCAAAGAACCCGAGCGCCCCAAAGCCGAGTTCCCGTGGTTCTGGGCTTGGGATGAGAAGACCGAGGATTTCGCCGGCGGCAAGGCCTTCGACGGCAACCGCTGGAACGACTGCCACTATACGAACAAGGCCAAACAAGCGGCGCGGGCCGCGAGAAAGGGCAAGCCATGAGCAACAAGCTTCTGAACGACCTCCAATTGAAGGGCTTCCTGTCCTTTGGACCGGAGAGCCAGCCGGTCGAACTGACGAACCTGAACGTGCTGATCGGTCCGAACGGTGTGGGCAAGTCCAATCTCATCGAGGCCGTGGAACTGTTGCACGCGACGCCCGCGGATTTCAGCAACGTCATCCGGCTAGGCGGCCTGCCGAACGACTGGATCTGGCACGGTGATACGGGCGCCTCGACCGCTCGGATCGAGACCAAACTGTCGCCTGTGAACGGCACACCAGAGCTGCGGTACGGCATCGAGTTCACAGACAGCGGCGGACGGCTGGAGATCGTGGATGAGGTGCTGGAGGAAGTGCAGAAGGCCGACCCACATGCTCAAGACGTGCGCTTCTACTACCGCTTTCAGCATGGGCGTCCCGCCATCAACATGGTCCAGACCATTGCCCACGAGGTTACGCAACGCAAATACAAGCAGCGGACACTGAAGCGCGAGAACATCGACCCACAGCAGTCGATCTTGTCACAGAAGAAGGATCTTGAGCTTTACCCCGAGGTCACCACGGCGGGGCTACGATTCAAGAGCATCCAAATCTTCCGGGAGTGGGGGTTCGGGCGCTCGGCTGCACTCCGCTCGCCGCAGCCGGCTAACCTGCCCACGGACGTGCTGCTGCCTCAGCTCGTGAATCTGGGTCTGGTGCTCAACGACTTGGAGCATCGCGCTGCGTGGACTCGCTTCAACGAGCTGATGGGGAAGTTTCTGCCTCGATACAAGCGGCTGAGCACCAAGGTATCGGCCGGCTCGGTGCAGGTGTACCTGCATGAGGACGGGCTGAGCGCGCCCGTGCCGGCGACGCGGTTGTCGGACGGCACGCTGCGATTCCTGGCGCTATTGGCCATTCTGCTCAACCCTGAATCGGCGTCGCTGATCTGCATCGAGGAACCCGAGCTTGGGCTGCACCCGGATGCAATGTCGCTGCTTGCAGAGCTGCTCGTGGAAGCCTCGGAGAAGACGCAACTGATCGTGACGACGCATTCGGACGTGCTGGTGTCCGAGCTGACGGAACACGCCGAATCGGTTCTGGTGTGCGACTATCTCGAGAATGGCACGACGCTCCAGCGGCTGGAGGCCGAGAAACTCGCCTTCTGGCTCGAGAAGTATCGACTAGGCGAGGTCTGGCGCCTGGGTAAGGTGGGAGGCAACCCGTGACCAAGAGCATTGCGATTTACATCGAAGGTGGCGGCGACACTTCCGAAACATTGGTGCCGTTCCGCAGGGGCATGTCAGCGTTCCTTAGACAGGTCGTGCATGTGGTTCGCGAGAAACACGTCCACTGGCGTGTGATTCCATGCGGCGGACGGAAGCGGGCGTACGACGCTTTTGTGAACGCCTTGGAGAAGGAGCCTGGGGTCTTTAACGTTCTGCTGGTGGATTCGGAAGAACCGGTGGCAATCACGGTTCGGCCGTGGACGCATCTGCTGAACCGTCCCGGCGATGGCTGGGCGCAACCTGCGGGGGCGGATGATGAAAAGTGCCAGATGATGGTCGCGTGCATGGAGACGTGGTTTCTGGCTGATCCTGCCGGACTGAAGAAGCACTATGGGGGCAATTTCGACAGCGGGAAGCTTCCTGCTGTGAACCTGGCGGAGACCCGCACCAAGACAGACATCAACAATGCGCTTGGGCAGGCCACCAGGAATACGAAGGCCAAGGAGTACCGGAAGATTCGGGACGGGGCAAAGCTGCTAGAGAAGGTGGACCCCGGTGAGGTGCGTAAACACTGTGAGTGGTGCGATCGGCTCTTCCAGACGCTAGGCAAGGCACTAGGAGCCGCTGTATGAAGGATGTGATGACACTCCTCGAATCGGTGCAAGCCTCTCTGGTACATGCCGCACGATACAACCCCGGCGACGTGGTTGCGCCCGCGGCGGTGCTGTGGACTGACGCTGACGGCCAGTGGCGGCCGGTGGTCGAACAACTGCGGGTGCTCATGCCCGAACTATTGACGCTGGGCGAATATGACCTGGGAACCCGAACCGGCCCATCGATCTGGTTGCGATGTGTCATCGAGCCGGTCGTGCGTGCCGAGAAGTTCCCCCAGATTGCATGGCCGGAGAGTGTCGTGCCGGTGATCTACATGCCGGGCGTCAGCCGGCAGACGCTCCGGGCGGTCGAGGAATGCCCCGATGCACTCAAGCCGCTGGTCGAGCTTCAGTATCGCGGGACGGTCTGGACGCAGAAGAACGGGAAGGACTGGACCGTCCGGGCGTTCCTGGTGAGTGACGACGGGGGGCTGGGGTTGGATGTGGCGGAGGATCAGCTGACGGTGCAGTCGCTGCTCGGTGCGTTGTCGCAACTGGCGCTGACGCCGGTGGCGCGCCTCCGCGGCAAGCGGCTCGAAGGCGAGGACTTCGATCGACTCATGATCGGCGACACACCGCGCGACATGCTGTTGTGGCTGGGCGACCCAGAGGGAACGCGCGACCAGTGGGACAACGCGAAGTGGTCGGCCTTCCGCAACCGCTGCCGGGAGGAGTACGGCTTTGACCCCGAAGCCGACGGGGAGCTTGTCGGCGGCGAGAAACTCGGGGAGCGCAAGGACGCTTGGTTCGGAGTGTGGGACCGCTTTGCCGAGTCACCGGCGCTGTATCCTGCCATCCCGGACCTCCTGCGGCGGGCCAAGCCGATTGGCCGCCTGACATTCGACAAGGAACCCTGGCCGGACGAAAACGAGTCGATGGAGAACTCGCTGCGGGCCGCGCTGCTGGACGTCCGTTCGATGAAGCCTGCCGAGGCGCGCGAACGCCTCGCAGGATTGGAGGCCGAGCACGGTATTCGGCGTGGCTGGGTGTGGGCGAGGCTGGGCATGTGCCCGCTGGCTGGTGCGATGGAGCACCTGGCGGTCCTCGCAGACGGTTCGGGAACGACGCTGGGCGGATGGTCTGCGGATGAGATGGCGAATCTCTATGCCGAGTCTGGATACCTGACGGACGACGCTGTCGTGCGCGCACTCGCTTCCGTCAAGTCGGCTGAGGACACGGCGGCCGTCCGGGCAGCGGTTCGCAATGTGTACTTGCCCTGGCTGGAAGACACCGCCAGACAGTTCCAGGAGTGCTTGGGGAAACAGGCGTTGCCAGCGGCGTCCGGGCAGAAGGGCGTCC
>JBDRKQ010000136.1:0-63304 GCA_043813895.1 Planctomycetota bacterium | reverse complement strand
TCAAGCCGTCGTTGATGACCAAGAGCACGTTCTTGTTCAGCTCGAGGCCACCGAGCTTGATCTCGATGGGCACATCGAGGAAGTACTGGTGCCAACCTGCGAGGCCGGGGATGTTGGCAAACAGTAGAGCCACTCCGCTGGCGGCCAGAAGGAGAATACCGCCGGCCGCTTGTAGATCAAGGAACCTGCGAATGGCATTGGCTGGCCTACTGGTCTTCATCGCAGCCTTCCGAAACGGTGTGTAGGGCGGGTTCAGGTTCTATCCCCAGCGGTTCTTCCTCTGCACTGGCATCGATGCAAGCCCTCACTGCGTGCAGCATCTCGGTTGCTGCGGACGTTTCGTCAGGGCGTTGTCCGCGTGGGGACTCCGTGGGTTGCGCCCGAACGCGACGCCGGAAACAGGCTCGTTCCGCATTGGCTGGAGCAGCACGGCCATACTGCTTTGCACGGGATCAAGAGGACAAGGGCACAGGCATCATCAGTCTGAGCACGGCGTCGGGTCGCGCTTCCACAAGGCATCGATCCGGACTCGATCGCAGCGGCTCCGCAACAGTCCCGCGCAGCAGTTCAGCACATAAGTATAGTTGTCCGCCGCCGTGTTGAACTTGCCTGCCACCGACATCCCGAACGCCAGGGAGGCCGTAAACAGAGCCGCGAACACCCATGCCGCCCTGAGGCGAAACCCGCTGATCAACCAAACCACGATCAGCGTCTCGACAAAGGGTGTGGCGTACACATGGGCGGTCACAAGCTTCTCGGGTAGCCACGTGTTCTCAAAGGTGGTCCGGAAGAACCGGACGGTCTTCTGAATCGTCTCCCCGCCGCCTTGGAGCTTCCTTACCGCCGCAGCAAGAAACAACGACCCGACCGCCAGCCGAAGGACCAGCGCCGACAGCTGATCCACATCATCCAGTTCGAGTGGTCGGCCACCGCGCATGACCAATCTCCCTAATAGCGACAACGGGAGTATATCCCCAGTGGGGTGTTACTGTGAACCTCCACGCTCTTTCCCAATGGTTGCTGGCCTCCGGAATGCCCCTGGTAGAGACCGGCCGGGGAATTGGCGACGAGAGGGGTCTCGCTGGCGGACACGAAATGTAGCACGTCGTGACCCGTCGCCAAGGCAGTCTTCGAGACCATGCAGGATTGGCTCGCCTGATCGCTTGAAAGGCCATAACAGGGGCACCTGTCCGGCCCGGACCGCTGGACTATTCCAAGCTGACCGTGGGAGAGGGCGTGAGGCCGTCTTGCCTGGGATGCGCCGAAACGACCACCGGATTCCGACGTGGGCCAGTAATTGGTCAGTCGGGTTGGGATCTGGCTGGAGTCGATCACTCGGCGGCAGCGAGCACCCTGGCGGTGCTATCCTCTCGCTTTCATGAGCCACCACTCAACCGGTATCGGGCAGCCTCCAACTCGTGTGCGCCTGCCCCAACGCATTAGTGGGCGCAGCGTAATTCTGCCACGTGCGCAGGGTGTCTTGCCAGAAAAACGGGCGTATAAAAATACAGCCGTGCCGGGCGGCCGGCTGATCGCCCCCGATTGCTGCCGTTTCTACCCCTCTTCGTCCTCGTCTCGAACCTCTGTCGAATCGGGTTCGAGCGTGTCGAACCATGCGGCCGGCACCGCCCTCTGTCATGCAGAAGGAGCTTCCTCGACGGCCTACTACATCCCCGGCGGTGGCGGCGGCTGTTCGCCCTGAGGACGTCTGCGTTGGCGATCTCGCCGAGGTCTCTCCGCGTCATCCAGATCGACTTTGCCGTCTTCGCTTCGATCGAGCCGTTCGAACCTTGCCGGGTTTCCCGTGAACTCATCTCGCCCAACAGCGCCGTCGTTGTTTTGGTCGAAGCGGTTCATGAACCGTCTGAGCGATGCCCCGCGGCGGCCTTGTGTCCGGTTCTCGCCTCGCATCCGGTTGCCTCGCCCTCGATCCTGTCCCCGCATCCTTCCCTCGCCCCGCATCTTGTCCTCACCTCGCATTCGGTTCTGGCCCCGCTCTCGATTCTGGCCTTGCATCGCATTTCTGCCTTTGCCATCCCGGTCATGACCGCGTTGTGCGCGCGGACCGCGATCTTCGCGTCGGGTCTGACGTTCGGCCGGCGGCGGGCCTTGCACGCCACGACGCCCACGTTCTCCGCGTGCTTCGCGCCCGGCAGGCATGTCGCATGGGCGATCGCACCACGGTCGACCTTCCATTCGCCCTGGTTGCGTATCGTACCCCGGCTTGTCACCGCGCCGCTCCTGGTTTCGCAAACGGCGGTCTTGGGGACAGTCCTTCGGGCACTCCCGCATCCGATGCTTCCGAGGCGGGTCACCTTGGTTGTCACGCATGGCCTGTCGCCTCCGAGGCCGGTCGTCTTGGCTGTTGCGCATGGCCTGACGTCTTCCACGTCGATCGCCTTGCCCATCGCGCATGGCGTGGCGTCTGCGTCCGTCGTCCGCCCGCGCGTTGTCGTCACGCGGCGGGCCGTCGGGACAGGGTCGTGGGCGGAAGGCAGTCGCATTGCGCGGTCCTTCCTGCTCCCACCGGGCATGCCCGCGGGATCGGTCAGGTTGGCAGGGCATGGGGAACGGCCGAAGCGGCGGTTCCGCCATCCGGCAACCGGAGTGTTCGAAGCCCTGCCTGTTCCCTTGCCGATTCCGCTGCTCTCTCTCGCCTTCCATACCGGGGCGATCCGGTCGGTTTGCGTTGGCACGCATTGCCATCCAGCGCAGCCCCTCTTGGAACTCCGCCCGATCCAGCACCCCGTCTCCGTTCGCATCACAACGATCGAATGCGTTTTGGGCGAAGCCCCTCCGTGGGTTGTCCGGCTGCGCGTACGTCTTGGCTGTGCTGAGAAGGACGACCGCCAGGGCCGCCGCACAGATTCCGCCTGTTACATGGGATGTTCTGACTCGCATTTTCGTTCTCGATCTCATTTTCTCTACTCCTGGTCCGTGCCGCGGGCCGCGTCATCGGCCGCGTCGGTGGCCAATCGGGATGAACGGCTCATCCCGAACAGCCAAACGGGAGTGCCCCGCCGATATTGCAGAACTCTGAGAATCGCGTGGATGGCCCGGCCCATCGTCTCAAACAAGATGCGTTAGGCCGGAGGCGGCGGCACGTTTTGTTCACTCGGCGGGCACTCGCGCCATTGGGGCGGCCGAGCATATCGCTACAATGGCCCGCATTCCCGGGAACCAGACCGGCAAGGCAATCTAACGAAACGGGTATTAGGGAGATTGATGCGATGAAGAAGTTGGCCAGTTTAAGTCTTGCGGCTTGTCTCTTGTCTGTCGGCCTCACGGCGGCATCGGCTTTGGCAGAGACGGACCTTTCACGGTTCCCGTTGGCGCGGGCCGTGCCGGCGGACGTCTTCATCGCCGTAGCAGCGAAGGATAATCCTGAACTGGATTTCCTGGATGCTTACTGGCAAGAGGTAATCGAGGAGTTCAATCGCCAGGGTATCCTGGACGACGTCTGGGGCTTGATCACCGCCAACGTGCCGGACGACGACCTCGATGAGGTGGAGGAGATCCACGATAAGTTTTCGGAGCTCCTCTCGAACGTCGAATGGGGCGCCTTGTTCGAGAAGGAGATGATCTACGCCGGCAGGTTCAGTACGTCGTTCGAAATGGGTTCGCCGTACGAGGGCATTCTCATCGGGCGGCTGACGAAGAAGCAGGCGGCAAAGAACTACAAGAGCCTCACGGCAATACTCGAGGAACTGGCCAAGCTCATTAATGCGAAGGCGGGTGAAGGCGAATTCGTGCTGAATCAGACGAAGATAGGGGGTGTGCAGTTCACGATGCTGGGGCCGCAGAAGATGCCGCAGTTGGTGGGCGTGGGCCAGGTGGACGACCTGCTCATCATCTCGCTGTTCAATCGGACCTTGGCGCAGGAGTCGATCGGTTTGCTCAGGGGAGAGTCCGATGTGACGCGGCTGATCGAGACGAAGCGGTTCAAGAAGGCGTTCGAGACGCTGCCGGCGGCGGAGAACTCACTCGTCTTCTTCGACATATCGAAGATGTTCGATGCGATTCAGGGCATGATAAAAATGGTGTTGTCCAAGGTATCCGACGAAAAACTGGCCGACGCCAATGCCGCGGCACCGGAGGATGTCGACAAGGGCGAGATCATCCTGCGGATGATCACTCAGCTTATCGAGGACATATCGATCGTCGATTACCTGGCATCCGTGGAGTGGACGGATGGGTACCGTGTTTTCAGCGAGACCCTGACGGTATTGAAGCCTGACGGGAAGTCCAAACCGTTGTACGCCGTCCTCAAGGGCGGGTCTCCGGTCGATAAGTTCGAGCGGTTCGTGCCGAAGGAGGCGACGGACTTCTCGGTCGGCACGGGGATCAGCTTCGTCGAGTTGTATCGCTACTTGATCGGTTTCGTGGAGAAGAACATCCCGTGGGCCGGGCCGCAGCTCAGGCAGTTCGAGCAGATTCAGAAGGAGCAGTGGGAACTCGATATCGAGAAGGATGTACTCGCACTGCTCGAGGGCGGCATGGTCAGCGTGGCGATGGGGAATGACTGGGTCCTGCTGGTCAAGGTGACGGATGAGAAGCAGGGGGCCGTTCAGATTGCCCGCCTGCTCGACGCGGTCAAGGCAAAATGGGGCGGGGAGAGCGGGCTGACGCTGACCGGCACGGAAGTAGCCGGGTACAAGGGCTTCACTCAGATCACGCACCCGATGATGATGTTCATGGGTATGATGCAGCCGCCGGTGGTCGGATTGGCCGAGGGCCATCTTATCCTGGGATCCTCCTCCAGCAGCGTCGCGAAGTGCCTGAAGACCGCGCAAGGAAAGCATCCCAACATCCGCGAGAGCAAGCGTTGGCGTCAGGAAGCGCTGATTCCGGACGGCGGCCCGCTCGACAAGATCACCTACGCGGACGAGTCCAACATGGCCGCCCAGTTGCAGGCGGTACTCGGTCTCGCTTCGATGTTCACGTTCATGATGAACATGGCCGGTGAAGACCTGCCGCCGGAGGTCCGCGGCCTTGTGGGGGCAATCACGCCGATTGTCGCAAAGCTGGGGCCGGTCGTCGGCAAGATAGACTTCTACCTGTCCTCCGCGAGCTACAGCACGTTCGACGGCAAGCGCTGGCACGAACGGAAAGTGCAGAACTACAAGAAGCCGAAGCCCAAGGCGCCGTCCGAGGACGAGGATGCGGTGGGGGCGGAGAAAAAAACACCGTCGAAGGCCCGAGCGGGCGTCAAGGGCGAAGCTTGATCGAAAGGCCGCAATCGGTGATCACATGTGGTGTGCCGACTTGCCGTTTGCCTGATTGTACCTTAACGTCACGCCCATGATGGCTGATCCAATCAAGCTCGACGCGCGGACCGGGTACGATCGTTGGGCACAGGTGTACGACACCGAGGGCAATCCGCTTGTTCAGTTGGAGGAGCCGGTTGTTCGGGCGTGGATTCCGGCTCCCGCGGGGCAGTGCATCGCGGACGTGGCGTGCGGCACGGGCCGACACACACTCTGGCTCGCCCAGGCCGGCGCGGCGGTTCATGCCTTCGACGCCTCGGCCGGCATGATCGAGAAGGCGCGGGAGAAGCTGGCGGGCCGCGACGTTCGCTTCGCCGAGCACGCGCTGCCGGCTCCACTTCCTGTGGCGGATGGGACTTTCGACGTCGTGCTCTTTGCACTCGTTGCGGATCACGTCGAGGACTTGCCCGGCGCCTTTCGCGAGCTACGCCGCGTGCTGAAGCCGGGCGGCCTGCTGATCTTCACGGTCCTCCACCCGGCCATGAATCTCCGTGGCATCACGGCTCGTTTCTGGGATCCAGTTACCGGCGACGAAGTGCGCGTGGCGGCCTTCGAGCATACCTACGCGGATTATGTCATGGCGACGCTGAGCGCCGGGCTCGTGATCGAGGAGATCGTGGAACGGAAGGCGGACGCCGAACTTGCAAGAAAGACGCCCCGGGCGGAGAAGTACGTCGGCTGGCCCATGCTGCTGGCGATGCGACTGCGAAAGCCGGCATAGGCCGATAGTCGTCAAGCCTTCACACCGATCACTACGGTGCGGGACCCGATTCATTGGGGGAGGCGTTGCGGGTCATTTCGAGGGGGGTCTGCGGAGCGGCTTCGTAATCCGAGATCAGGGCCTGCGTAAGGACGATCTCCACCCTTCGGTTGGCGGCGCGTCTGCCGTCGTCGTAAGTTTGCCTGAGTATCGGTTCGTAGCTGCCGGCGCTGCTCACGCGGATCGCACGGGGGTCGATGCCCAACTCGACGAGCCGATCGCGCACGGTGCGAGCGCGGGCATAACCCAGATCGAGCGGGTCCTTGAACTCCGAGCCCGGCGGCAACGGTTCGTGCGTCGCATGGCCCCGGACTTCGAGCTTGTTGTTCTTGCCGCGTAGCTCGCGCGCGAGTTGTTGGAGCAATGCGTCGGCGGTGGGCTCGATCTTCTCGCTAAACCGTCCGAAGGCGATGGGCCCGCCGATCGTCATTTCGAGGCCATTGCGGACGTTCTTCACACGGTAGAACTTGCCGTCGACGCCGGGCTCGTCGGAATGGCCGAGATCCTGCGGCTGGTCCGGAATGTACATGGTTTGAAGCTTGACGATAAGACTCTTGAAATCGACGGTGTCATCCGGAAGCCAGCCGGCCTGGCCCGGGCTGCCGAATGCCCGACGGATGGATTCGAGGGCGGCCATGAAGAGCTTCTTCTGGTCGTCGAAGTTGGCTAGTGCCGCGAGCATGACGAAGAAGCACAAGAGCAGCGTCATCATGTCGCCGTAGGTCACCATCCACATGGGGGCGCCTTCGGGAGCGGCTTTCTTCTTCCTGGCCATGCGTATGTTCCCGGCAAAGGGCTGCGCGCCTGGCGCAGCAGTCGCCGCCCGGTCGATCAGGCCTTCTCGGCTTGGGCCAGCAAGGCACGTTGCTTCGGCGAGAGGAATACGGCGAGCTTCATCTCGAGGATTCGCGGATTATCACCGGCCTGCAACCCGAGGATGCCGGCTTTGGCGATTTCCAAGGCGAGCATTTCCTCGTCATGCTTGGCGGTCAGTTTGTCGGCCAGCGGCAGACAGAATACATTGGCGATGACGGCGCCGTAGAGCGTGGTCAAGAGCGCGACGGCCATGCCGGCGCCGATCTTGCTCGGGTCTTCCATGTTTTTGAGCATGATCACAAGGCCGACGAGCGTCCCCATCATGCCGAAGGCCGGCGCGTACTTGCCGCCAAGGTCGAGCACGCCCTTGCCCTCGCCGTGGCGTTGTTCGAGCGCTTCGACCTCCAGGTCGAGCACCTGTTTGATGGTCTCCGCGTCGGTGCCGTCGACGACCATTTGCAGGCCGTTGGAGAGGAACGGGTCCTTCATTTCGGCTATCGTATTCTGGAGCGAGAGGATCCCCTCTCGCCGGGCCACGTCCGAGAGGCTGACGAGTTGGGTGATGAGCTCGGTAGGTTTGGTGGACCGGTTGAAGAACGCGTTCTTGGTGATCTTCGCAAGCGCGAGGAACCGGTCGAGTCGGCAGCTCAGCAGCGTGATGAAGGCGGAGCCGCCAACGACCAGGATGGCCGACGGGGCATCGAAGAACGTGTCCATGACCTCCCCGCCGGAGCCGCTGATCATGGACCAGGCGAACAGACCGATTGCCGCAATGAGGCCGATGATCGTTCCGAGGTCCATGCCGAATGCCTCTCCTGCTCAGAGAACCCCTCCCGGGGCACAGCGCGGCGCCTCCGCGCCGGTGGCGGCCCAGGACGTCCCGGCCGCGCGGTTTTGGACAGTCTCCTGATCTTCATCGGCCTATACGGGCGTGGTCGTTACAGTGTGGAAAAACGAAAGCGCTGGGTTTGATTGATGGACTTGAGATGCGGTTGCGCTGGCGAGCGTCAAAGCCGATAATGCGAAGAGGAGCCTCTTGAGCGCTGCGAGTCGTGAGTGATGACAAGGACGCCCTTGCTGTGAGCGAAGCCGAACCTGTCAAGACGAACGGCAGCGAGGATAGGCCCGAACCCCGAACGCCCGTGGAAAGCGGCTGCCAGTGCAGCCGCGGGGGGTTGTGGTGGCTCGCCCTCGTCGTGGCCGTGCTCTTGACGGTCGGTGTGCGGCTGCCGCTGCTCGGGAACCCGGGGTTCGTCGGCGACCAGCTTCACTTCCTCGTCTGGTCGGAACAGAGCCGCACGTCCGGTGTCGCGAGCGTCTACGCGGGACGGCCGGACGGGAGCGGCAAGCGGTGGTGCAACTATCCGCCGGCATACCTATATGTGCTTCGGGGGTTATCGGACGTTTACGAGTGGGCCTCCGGCGGGAAGCTGGACGGGTCGGTCATTCTGCCCTTCGCATCAGGCGAGCGGACTGCCGACACGCAATGGGCCGCTGCGGTCTTCAAGCTGCCGGCAGTCGTGGCGGACATCGTGATCGTCGTGCTGCTAATGGCCTGCCTGAGGCGACGGCTCGGTATCGCCGGCGCGGCCGTTGCGTCGTCGTTGTACGCGCTGATGCCTGCCGTCGTGCACAACTCAGCCGTGTGGGGACAGATCGACGCGATTCCGACGCTGCTAGTGGTCGGTTCGCTGGAGATGGCCCGGAGGCGGCGCATTCTCGGGATGCTCGCGCTGGGAACACTGGCCGTGTTGACGAAAGCGCAGGCGATTGTCGTGCTACCGATCTGGTTGGTGCTGACGGTGATGTGGGTGGGCGAACGGCCGCGGAGGATCGCGCAGGCGGCCGCCGTAGTGCTCGCGGTCGCGGCGATCGTGCTGCTACCGGTTGTCGGCGCGTTGGACGGGGTGTGGGAGGCCTACGGCGGCGCGGCGGGATACTACCCGTTTACGCACCTCAACGGGTTCAGTGCCTGGTTCCTGGCGACACCGCTGCTCGAACCGCACCTGCACGACAATCTCGCCGAGTGGTATGCCCGTGACGGCGTGCCGGGATTCCTCGGACTCGCGTTGCGGACTTGGGGTCTGTTGGGATTCGGTTGCGTCGCGGTGTGTGCGATGGTCGTCCTGTGGCGGCGACGTTGTGACGAACGGAGCCTGTTCTGGGCAAGCCGGCTGTTGCCGCTGGCGTTCTTCGTTCTCTCGACGCAGATGCACGAACGCTATCTGTTCCCGGCAATCGCGATTTGGGCATGGGCGGCATGTCGCTCGCCGAGGTGGTGGGCGTGCTGGATCGTCGTGGGACTCTGTGTGTCGGCCAACGTCGTGTGGGCGTGGCCGGGACCGGCAGACGCAAGCTGGGTGACAGCCTCGCGTCACCTCTTGTATCGTCCGTGGTTGGGGGCCGCGCCGGGCGTCTGGTGCAGTCTGGCGACGGTCTGCGTGCTATTGCTCACGTTTGCGGGCTGGGTGGACGGATTCTCGCCGGGCCGCAGCAACCGCGAAACGGCAACGGCCCACGGCAGCAGTGTCTCTACCGAGGCAGCCGAATAACCATGCCGGGCTTCAAGCCTTTGGGGTCGTCGTGTACGAGGGCGGTGTTCAGGCGGTAGATTTCCTCCCACCGGGCGCCGCGGCCGAGGAGCGAACTCGCGATGCTGTAGAAGCTGTCCCCCTCGCGGACCGTGTACGTCCTCTGGGCGGCCGAAGGCGGGCGGGCCGATGGCTGCCCTGTGGCGGCCTGCTTCTCAGCATGCGCTGGACGATCGCCGACTCGCGCGTCCGACTCAGGCCGTGCTCCTGGCGCAGGTATCGTGAGCAACATGCCGATCTTGAGGCGGCGGGAGTCCTTGATGTCCGGGTTTGCCTTCATGATCTCCTCGAAACGCGAGCCGCTGCCGTAATATCGCTCGGCAATGGCGACAAGCGTGTCTCCCTCCACGATCTGGTGCTGCTTGGGCCAAGCGGAAGCAGCACGTCTCGGCTGGCCGTCCGCCGGCTGGCGTCTCGTTTCACTTGCCGCGGATTCCCTTGTCGGCGGTATGATTTGCCCCGAGCGCTCAGGCCGCGGCCCCTCGGCTGCGTTGTCCACGGACGACGGGTCGTCGATGTTCTCACGCGTGGCATCCAATAGGTCCTGGGACGGGCCCGTGCGCAAGGCCGTGGACTTCCGGGAACCGGCCGACGGCACTGCGGTGGTCGGGTGGCTATCCTGGGCGATCGTGTCTTTGGTGACGGTCGGTCGCGGCGGCCGCGCGGCGGGCATCTTGGGCGGGCGGGCGGCATCCTGCTGGTCGTCTCGCTGTTTCGCATAAGCCGCGCGGCTGCGATCACTGATGGCAGGGCGACGGTTCGCGGGGCGCGGCGACGCGCTCTTCGCGTCGGCCTTGGCCGATCGACTTCCCTGCTCGGGAGACAGCCTGTTGCCGGAGGCGGGTCTATGTCTGTCGTTCGCGGGTGGAATCTTCGGCGTCGCCGTGACCTTCGAGCCGGTGGCGACGAGCATCTCGCTTTCGTCCGGATCGCTACCGTAGAAGAAGTAGACGCTGGCGACAACAACTATGAGCAAGCCGGTGACGATGCCGATTCGAGTCTCAATGCCCATGACATCCTCCATGCCGAAGATGGCCGGTGAGGGACGAAGAATGAAGGATGACGGCGACAACAGGATCAAATGAGCGGTGGGGCTTCACCATTCCATCCGACATTCTTCGTTCTTCAGATAATGGCTGTTAGCCGTTAGCTCCCGGCTGTCAGTCCTCGGTCCTCTGTAATCCGTAATCTGCCTTTAGTTCTCTCGCGGGGTGGCACGGGTACGCAAGGCCGCAACCTGCGGCCGAGCTTGCCCGTGTTTTTGCCCAACGTTCCACCGCTTCGACCTCTTGGCATTTCAGCTTCTTGGCTTTCCCGCCATCATCCTGCCGCCTTCGCAGCCGCCAGGTCGCGGCGTCGGACAAGGAGCTGGCTGGCGATACCGATGGAGCTGTAGGTTCCTATTGCAAGTCCGATGAAGAGGACGAAGTTGAATCCGTGTATGCCTCTTCCACCGAAGATGTACATGGTAAGAACGCTCACGAGCGAGGTCAACATGGTCAGCAACGTTCGCGAGAGCGTCTGGCTGACGGAATCGTTGATCATTTGCGGCGTCACGTCGCTGAGGCGTCCGCGGTTTTCGCGGATGCGGTCGAACACGACGATCGTGTCGTTGACCGAGTAGCCGATGACCGTCAGCAACGCGGCCACCATCGCCAGATCGATCCGGAACTTCTCGAGCATCAGGGCCTTGCCGAGGGCCGTATCGGCGACATAGTAGGTCAAGGCGATGCAACCGGCGGCGATGAATACGTCGTGAATCAGGGCGGCGACCGCGGCCAGTCCCCATCGGATGTTCCCGAAGCGGAACCAGACGTAGATGATGATGACGAGCCAGCTCAAGGCCAGGGCGATGTAGGCGTCCAACTGGGCCTCGGAAGAAACCTGGTTGTCGAACTGTGTGATCTGGCTTAGCGAGGTCTGGCGTTGGAGAGCCGCCTGCAGCAACTCGACCTCCGGCTCCGCTAGGTCCTCCACCCACGCCGGGGAGAGGCCGCCCTTTTCGTCCTCCAGCGGATAGTTCTCGTCGGCAACAACCACCGCGACGCGCGTGTATCGACTGCCGCCGGCGGATGCGAGCCCGAAGACTTCGGATTCCCGCCAACCGACATTCTCAAATCCGGGTTGAAGCCGCATCGCCTTGAGCCGCTTACGGAGCACGTCGATTTCCTGAGGCGGCTTGACGTCATTCAGCACGATTGCAACGCCGCCCTTCCAGCCTTGCAGGTCCATGGCCCGGGCTTGTGCGTCGTCCAGACCGGTGATGCCGAGTTCTTTTGGTTTCTCGCTCGAGATCGGGAAGTAAGGCACGCTGCCAAGCTGCGCGTTGTGGTCGAGCTTGAATCCCAACTTGGGCTGGATGTCGATATCGCTGCTAAGAGTGTCCATGATTCCGGCGACGACGATTTCTTTGTTGGTTTCCCGTGTGACCACCTCGAAAGAGCTGCCCTCCTCGGCTTCGGCGCCGACGATTTCGATGCTCTGAACCTGGGCGTTTTCGAGGGCATCGCCCGCACTAGCGAAGCGTTCGCCGAACTCGACCTTGAATCGCTTCATTGCGGCGAGGTCAATCTTGGTCCCACCGAGTTCGGACTCCGGTTTGACACGGATTGTCATGGACTCGGCCGCGGGATCGTCGTATTGAACGCCGCCGACGTTTGCGAGCTTCTTATCCAGCACGGACTTGATGATCGGTTCGACCCGTGCAGCGGGGATTCCGGGCGTGTTGAGGACGAACGCGCCGGATGCGTCCTGGCTGACCGTCGCGCTGGCCATTCCGATGCCGTCCTTCTTGAGGGCCTTGCCGGATTCAGCGAGCCGTTTGAATACCTCCGTCTGCCGGTCCACGGAATCGGGAATGTCATTGATATCGCTGTCGGCCTTGATGTCGATCTGCGCGGCCGTTCCCCCGAGGAACTCAATGTCGTAGAGGTTGTTCCTGTCCATGCTGAAGAAGACGAACAGGCCGCCGCCGACCATGATCGCCGAGAAGGCGAAGAAGAAATATCGCTTGCCGACCCAGTTCACCTTCGGGGAGCCGATGAGCCGGAGCATCGGGATCCTGGGCTTGCCACCCCGCTGGAAGCCGGAGTGTATCAGGCGGGCGATCCTCATCAGAAGGACGAGCACTGCGATCGCACCCGCCACCATGGCCAGCACCCTGCCGAAGAGCATGAGGACGGACTGGTCGCGCATCTCGGGCTCGGAAAGACCGTACCCGCCGCCGTAGAAGGCGGCCCCCACTGCGGCGATGATGACGGCCGCATAAATGGGATAACGAAAAACCTCCTTCGGCACGGGGAACATGCACATGAGTTCGAAGAAAATCCGCGTGATGAAGTACGCGGTGAAGATGTTGATGAAGACACCGATGCCCAGTGTCAGGCCGAACCCCTTGATTTCCTCGCTGCCGAGGAAGTAGAGGATGACGCAGGTCAACACCGTCGTGACGTTCGAGTCGAGGATCGCGCGGAACGCACGCTCATAACCCAGCTTCACGGCCATGCGCATGGCCGTGCCGCGCGCAAGCTCCTCTCGAATCCGCTCGTTAATCAGCACGTTCGCGTCCACGGCCATGCCGATGGCGAGGACGAGACCGGCGATACCGGGCAGGGTCAGCGTAGCGCCCAAGGTGGACATCATCGCGCCTATGAACAGGATGTTCATTCCCACGGCGATCACCGCGATTCCACCGGCGTAGAAGTAGTACAGGAGCATGAAGATCCCGACGAAGATGGCGCCGTATTTGGCTGCCGTGAGTCCCGCGGTCCGGTTGGCCTCGCCCAGGCTCGGGCCGATCGAGCGAATACTGATGGGCGGGTCCTTGAGCTTCTTCGGCAGGCTTCCGGCGTTGAGCTTCTTCACCATGTCCTGCACTTCCTGGGGCGTGAACGAACCGTGGATGATGCCACTGGTCCTGATGACACTCTGGATTATCGCGTGCGAGATGGCGTAGTCGTCCAGGAAGATGCAGAGCTGTCGTTTCGTGTACAGACGCGTGAGGACGGCGAACCGGGAACCGCCGCGCTCGTCGAGTGTAAAGCCGATGGCAGGGCGCCCGGACTCGTCCCGAGAGAACTGGGAGCGTTTGAGGGACCAGTCTTCCTCACCCGGCCGATGGGTCAGCGTGTAGCCTCCACCGATGTGGGCGAGCACGTAATACTTGTCGCCGAATTGTTCCGCGATGACGGGAAGCTCTTGTTTCTGCGCCTGAAAGTTCCGCGCGATATCGGTGATCCGGAAGAAACCCTGCTGCCCGTCGGGCTCTTCGACCTCGAACCACTGGTACTCTTCCTCGCCGGGCAGCCTGCGCGGGCCCCGGGCCTTGAGAGCCTCGATATACGGCGCGAACTTGTTGGGATCCGCTCGCATCTCCGCCGGGTCGGCAAGAATGCGGAACTCCAGGACGCCGGCTCCCTTCAAAAGCCGCTGGAGATCGGCCGGGTCCTCCAATCGCCCTTCGCCGCGCCGATTCCGCTGCAACTCGGTGTTCGCATCGACAAGGCCGTCAATCAGCGGGCTCAAGTCGGGAAACTTGGTCTTGAGCTGTTGAATCTCCGTCTCACGGAACTCCTTGGCCGCGTCAGGATCCAGGGCGGCCTGGAGCATCCCGGTGTCGATGTTCACACTCAGCACGTCCACAATCGCGGCATCCAGCTTCTCGTCCAATTCAACGACCTTGTCGATCGTCGCACCTTCGGTGAGCGAGTTGGGGTCGACGTTGGCAGCGAGCACTTTCTTGACGACAGCTTCGAATGCCTCGTTCTTCTCGGTGATACGCCGCGCCCTATCGTCGGCCGGTTGCGACGTGGTATCCGCGGGTTGCGACGCGGACGCCGCCGACCGAGCCGCCTCGAGCTCGTCCCACGCCTCGGCCGCCTCTTCCAGCAGCTCGCGCCGCGTTGGAACGGCGCCGGTCATGGTCTCGAACATCGCCGGTCGCTCCGCGGGAGCAAGCCGCATCGCACCAAATATCTGGGCGCGATCCAGGTTGTCCTGTTCGAGGGCCTTGACGCGTGCCTCGTAGTCAGCCTGCATCTGCTTGTGGGCGTCGTAAGCGACGGCCACGGCGTCGAGCAGCGGCTTGCGCGCCGCGATTCCGTGTTCGAGCGATGCCACGGCTGCGGGACGTTCCGCCGGGGGTTTGGAAACGGCCCTCAGCACGTGGGAGCGATGGAGCACCGTGTGCTGGACATCCTCCTGGAGGGTCTCGAACTGCTTGCGGGCCTCAACAATGTCGTCGCTGGGACGCGGCATCTGGATTTCTAGGCGGTTGTGGCCGACGGGACGCCAAACCAGATTGAAGACGCCCTTGGGGTCGACGCGCTCTCGCAAGACGCGCATGACACGCTCTGAGAGACCCTGCTTATCGGCGCCGTCGAGGCCGGTGTCGTCGATTTCATAGAGCAGGCTGTACCCGCCGTGAAGATCGATGCCGAACTTCATCTTCTCGTCGATGGGATTCACGCTGGCGAATGCCAAGGCCACCAGCACGCCGATGATTACGATTTTCCACCACAAGTCACGTTCGTTCATGGGAGATCCTGTCTTTACACTTGTCCAGTTCTGTCACAAGCCTGTTCGGCTTGTTGGGAATTGTCCGCAACATTGCCGCCTCATCCCTTGCCGGCCTCATCCATCTTCGGCCTACACTCGGCGAATGAGACGACCATGAAACTCGATTTGCCTCGCGACAAGCTGTCTCTCCTGTCTGGTTTTGACAGCCCGTCGCTCGTGCCCGGGGCTCTGATTCGCCTGAGAGTCCCTACTCTCGTTTGGGCGATCGCGCACGATGGTCGCGCAGTCTAGGCGATTTGAGCAAGGGGGAAAGGGGGCGCCTGGGCGAGATAGACCGGCCTGTGTGGTTTGCTCAGGCAAAGAAGCTGCTCGCACTCGGCCTTCGATCCATTCCAGCGCGGTCGAACCGAGAAGGCATCGCCGACTGTCGCGGCGGGGGAAAAATCGTCAGCCGTGCTTCCGGAGGGCTTGGCGGCCTTGGGTGCGACGAATGAGGAGACTGATTGGGGCCCGTCCGCTGGCGAGTCCTCGGGCTTTGAATGCCGGGGACCCTCCCGCCGGTCGCGCGGAGGCTTGACTTCATCGGAACCGGCCTCACCCTTGGCACCTCGCTGTTTGGCGAGACGGTCGCACGCCTTCGCGTATGCGGCGGAAGGGCCGGGACCGACCACGAGCGATAGCAGCGCGGCGATTGGCAGGATCGCAAATCGGCACTCTCTCAATCGGGCAAACATGGCGCATACTATAACAGCGATGAGCGAGGGCGGCAACGCCACAAACAGGTTCGATGGATTGCCGGGTCCATGACAGATCTTGCGGGGCTGATCCGAGCCCCAAACGCTAGCGCGGGGTCCCCCACCGAGCCCCAAGCGCTAGCGCAGGGCCTTCGCGGACAGACCGTAGGTCTTCGAACCCGCTCGCTGGCGCTCGGGGCTCGGATCGGAGGCACTGACCGCTTGCGGACGCACGCGGCCCTGATTGAGTACTCGGCACGGGCGACGTCATGCGCCGCCTGGCTGTGTCGCAGGCCGTCGAATCTGTCATGGACCCCTTCCGCCCCGCCTATTCTGAACCGGACGTGCGGGTCGCCCACATCCGACTCTCGGATCGAGTACACTCTCCGGCACAGTGGCGTTCTCCTAATCCTGTGCTGGGGCGAGATCGGATGCCTGTCGAATTGGAATGCAAGCTGCGTTCACCGCCGCACGGGGCGTTGCGGGAGAAACTGCGCGCCGCAGGGGCAAGCTACGTCGGTCGCGTGCTGGAGACAAACCGCCTCTACGACCGGGCGGACGGCTCACTCCGCCAGTCCGGTCGCGGCCTCCGGATCAGATCCGTTGAGGTGCTGGACGGTCCGGCGGTTCGGCCGACGCTGACCTACAAGGGCCCGCGCACAGCCAGCGCGTTCAAGCGGCGGGAAGAAACCGAGGTCGAGATCGGCGACGCTGCAGTGATGGCAGCTGTGCTGGCGGCCCTGGGCTTTGCCGAGGCCGTCAGCTTCGAGAAGCGGCGGGAGAGCTGGCGGCTGGAGGATTGCCGGATCGAGATGGACGAGTTGCCGGAATTAGGCTCGTTTGTCGAGGTGGAGGGGTCGGACGAGCAGGCGATCCGCTCGGCTCTGACAGCCTTGGGCTTGTCGGCGGCGGAAGTGGTCGACACGAGCTATGTGGCGATGGTTGCCGCGCTTTTGGGGAAAGACGCATCACGGCCGCTCGTGCTACGTTTCCTGACACCCCGCGCGACATGACGGGAGGGTCGTCTTGACGGGCCGCATGCTTACACCTACGTTTGTCCGACCGTTGCCGTGGTTGAAGGAGCCGTCTCGCAGATGAACCTTGTCACAGGTGCAACCGGGCTGCTCGGTAGCCATATTGTGGAGCAGCTTCGCAACCACGGTCGGCCGGTTCGCGCATTGGTGCGGCCCGGTGCGGATCTCACGTGGCTGAAGACACAGGACGTTGAGTTCTGTGAGGGCGACGTGACCAACCGCGAATCGCTCGTGCGGGCCTGCGAGGGCGCGCAGTGTATCTACCATGCCGCTGCGCGCGTGGGAGATTGGGGGCCGTGGGAGGAGTTCCTCCGGATCAGCGTGGATGGCTCGCGGAATCTGTTCGACGCGGCTGAGAAGTGTGGCGTGCCGCGTTTTATTCATATCAGCAGCATTAGCGCATACGGCCATCGGAACGAGTTTGGCGTTGTGCTCGACGAGACAGCTCCCTTGGGCGTGAACGTGCATCGCTGGTCGTACTACACGCGGGCAAAGGTAATGGCGGAGAAGGAGTTGTGGCGCCGCCAGGCGTCGGACTGCAAGGTCAAGTTCACGGTGATTCGCCCAAGCTGGCTGTACGGGCCGCGCGACCGGGCGACGATCGCGCGGCTGGTCTCGCTGGTCCGCGACGGCAAGGCGAAACTCCTCGGCGACGGCGACAACCGCCTCAACGTCGTGTATGCGGGCAACGTGGCCGAGGCATGCATCCTGGCGGCAGACGACCCCAAGGCCGTTGGCCAGGCGTACAACTGCAGCAACGATGGCGAGTTGACCCAGCGGCAGTACTTCAACATGGTCGCCGAAGCGATCGGCGCCAAGCCGGTGACTAAGCGCGTGCCTTATAAGGTGGCGTATACAGCTGCCTTTGCCATGGAGTGCTTCGGACACCTGTTCAAACAGAAGAAGCCGCCGATGGTCACACGCTACGCCGTCTGGCTGATGGGTCGCGACACGTTCTTCTCCGCGGAGAAGGCGCGGCAAGAGCTGGGCTGGGAACCGACGGTCACCTACGAAGAAGGCATCCCGGCGACGATCCGCTGGTATGAGCAGACGCAGGGCGGGACGGTGTAGGTCGCAGATAGGGCCGGCCCGCCTTGCTGCGCTTGCCGCCTCACGCGGCGACAGTGGGAGCGCTCTTGATGAGCACCGTATCCAGAGTGATTCGAGGGTCTTTTGAGCAAGGGACTCGATTCGATGTGGTGAGGCTGAGGCACTAGAGTCGCCGCGTGATGCGTCCCCTGGTCAGATCGTAGGGGCTCAACTCGACGCGCACGAGATCTCCGGGCAGAATACGGATGAAGTGCTTGCGCAGCCTTCCCGAGATGTGTCCAAGGACGCAGTGCTTCTTGCCGCCGAGTTCGAACTCCAGCCGGAACATGGTGTTCGGCAGAGCCTGAACTACATTTGCTTCAACTTCGATGGCTTCCGTTCTTGCCATAATCCCTCATATCGCCGAGATGGTCTCAACGCCGCACCAACCCTGGTATCGGCCATTTCACGGGCCGGATCGATTTGGGATCTTTCCCGACGGACGGCGGATCCCAGCGAATCAACCTGATGAAGCGGCTGACCGGCCAGGGATGCCCGAGCCCCGGCTCGACTCCGCGAGGATTCTACCAGCATACGTCGCTTCGCACAAGGCCTTCCGAATCATCGGTACTGGTATCGCTTCCTTACGGGGTGACACTGGCAGCTTGCTGCCAGTGCCGGCACGGGCGGACAAGCCGCCCGCGGCACCCAAGTGATACCAGTACCGAATCATCCCCCCGGTTGACAGACAGCTCGCTCCGGTCTAGTGTCATGCACCGTCGGAACGTGGAATCCGGCTGAGGATGGTCAGTATCCGAGGAATCGCGATGAAAACCCAACGCTATCTGTGGAATGCCTCTATCGTCCTGGTCTTCGTCTTTGCCCTCATGGCCACAGGCTGCAACGCAGTGCTGGTCGGTTCCTGGAAAACCGAGGGCGAACCCAAGGACCAGCCCTTCTACAAGTCGATGACCTTCAAGGATGACAACACTTACACGGCCATCGCCAAGACCGGCGACGAAGTGTCCAAAGACGCCGGAACCTTCGATTTCGATGGCGCGAGCCTGAAGCTGAAGACGCCCGGACAGAGCGAATGCACCTACAAGGCCTCGTACAACGCCTTTACCAGCGCATTGGTAATCCAGAGCGGCGACAAGAAGCAGACATTCAAGAAGCAATAGCTCCGACCAAATGGATGCGATCTACAGGTCGTCGTCGATGTAGCTGGCCTGCGTCCGGACTCGGTGTTCCCGCAGGCCTTCGCAGGCCAGGCATCGTCTGGCAAACGGCAGGACTTCGATGCGTTTCTTGGGAATCGGCTTCCCGCATTCCAGACAGAGGCCGAAGGTGCCTGTGTCGATTCGGTTGATTGCGGCTTCGATCTCATCGAGTTGAGCGGCTTCGATGGCCATCAGCCCGACGGCGAGTTCTCCTCCATAACCCTCAGAAGCCTGGTCACTTGGGTCCGAAAGCCCTATGACTCTCTCGGCCATCTGTGCCTGGGCCGACTTGACGACGGAGACCAGTTGATCGCGCTGCCGGGTGAGGGCCTCGCGGATCGCCTTCTGAATCTCCGGATCGAACCTGGGCTTCCTCGGTGGCTTAGGCTTAGGCTCCCGGGGGGGCTTCTGCGGCTTCGGGGTTGCCGCGGTCACAGCCTTGCCGCGAGCGGCCTTCTTCTCACCACTCGTCTTGGTCGGCGAAGCCCGGCGCGAGGGAGTCGCTCGCTTCTTCCGAGGTTTCGCCTTGGCGACCGGCTCGCCTTGGGACACAGGCCCTTCCTTCTGCTTAGCCGCAGCCTTCTTCTTGCCGGCGGATGCCGGTGTCTTCGTCCTGGACTTTTTCGGCGATTGTGCCGCCGGCTTTGTTTTTGAGGGAGCCGTCGGACGCGAAGGGCGGTTCTGCTTCGTTTTCTTCTTGCGTGGAGTCGGCATATGAAGCCCGTAACTTGTTTCCTGAAACCGAGTTAGATGCTCCTTCCGCGTTGTGCCGCGGACCAATGGCACAACAGGATCGTATTCTTACCCCTGGAAGTCAAGCACCTCGTTGCCAGGGCAACCGAATTCCTCCTTGACTTTCGTCCAAAGCACGCCTGGATCTTCACCAGAGATTCTACCGTCGGCACCCTCCGTTCGACGTCCGAAGCGCTGAGCAAGGTTTCAAGTACGTCCAAAGCTGGAGAGACCCTGGGCCCGCAGGCGGCGCGGGCCAGCCAGCTCAATCGGTGTCGAACTGGAGGACTGACGAACCATGCAGGCGCTATCTTGGCAATTCGCGGCGACTCTTGTCGGGGCGCTGTCGGCACTGGTCGGCGTCCCACTTGCCGTCATCGGGCTCTATTTGCGGGCGATCCGCGAGGATCAGCAAAGCGTACGCGCATATGTCAGCAAGCGCGTCGAAATCGTCGAGGCCGAATGCCGGCGCATTAAGCAAACGGTGGACGAAATCGAAGCCGGCTATACCTCCAAGGAGGAGTGGTTGCGGGAAACCATGCTCGCCCGGGCCCAACTGGAACGGCTGACCGAACTCATGGCGAGACTGCAAGCCGAACTCGAAAGCTCCAGGGCACTGGCAACGCAGTTCCACCGCGCGACGAACGCCATCATCGAGCTGACCGATCGGCTCCTTCAACGCCTGACCGCGAACTCAACGGCGACCGCAGCCGAACCGGCACGTGGCTGCGCTTGATGCGCCGGGACACCGCGATCAGCGATAGCTATCGTCTCTTCTTCTTGGCCGGAGCCTTCTTCTTTGTTGCGGTCGTGCCGAGGATCGCGTCCTTACAGGCCTTGGCGATTCGGAACTTCACGACTTTCTTGGCGGGGATTTTGATTGCCTCGCCCGTCGCCGGGTTGCGTCCCATGCGCGCCTTGCGGTGAACCAGCACAAGCTTTCCGAGCCCAGGCAAGGTGAAGCTGTTCTTGGCTTGCTTGTACGCCGTGCTGCAAAGCACGTCGAGGAAACTAGACACCTGCGTACGGGTCATCTCGTTTTGCTCTGCCAGATTCCGGATCAGGGCAGACTTGCTCATTGCTTTGGCCATGGTACCTCCTAAACAAAATCCCATCTTGGTCCTTGGAAGCCGAACGGTACCGCGTCGGACACGCGCCCAGCCTGTGAATTCGGCAGAGACTGTACCGGCTGTGACGTAACCGATCAATCCCGATCTCGGCAAGAATGCTCAAAAAATCCCTGTAATCAGGGGGAACATGCACCTGCCCGAGAGAGGAGGCCGTAACGCACAGTGACAGGCCACGCGTGCCTCGCAGGGGGGCGACGCTACATCGCGCGGCATTGAAACGCCCCGCCGATTCTGTCATGGGCCCCGCCATCTGCCGGGAACGGTATCCCCCTTGACACTCGTGTGGTCTCCCACATAGCCTCCGGTGCTGTAGTCCGGCGGTGCCGGTGTGCGGCCTCCAGGCGCCAAACGCGAGTTTCGGCGAGTGTACTGATGGCACAAGACGGGATCCTAGAGACGGACGTTCCCGGGTTCAACCTCAAGCGGGGCAAGGTGCGGGATGTCTATGACCTGGGTAATCGCATCCTGCTCGTCGTGACGGACCGGATCAGTGCCTTCGACTGTATCCTGCCGAACGCGATTCCTCACAAGGGTCGCGTCCTGGCGGCCATGTCGAAGTTCTGGTTCGATCGCTTCTCCGACACCTGCCCGCACCATCTGGTTTCCATCGTGAATCGCGACGTTCCCACGGGATTCGAGTCGGTTTCCGAACAACTCCGCGGGCGGGCCATGCTCTGCCGCAAGGTGAACATTGTCCCGATAGAATGCGTCGCGCGCGGGTACCTCGCCGGTAGCGGATGGGCCGAGTATCAGGCAAACGGCACGGTCTGCGGTATCCCGTTGCCCGGCGGATTGAAGCACTGCTCGCGCCTGCCCCAGCCAATCTTCACGCCGGCGACCAAGGCGGAGTCTGGGCACGACGAGAACATCTCCTTCGAGATGGCCGGAGAGTTGGTCGGGCAAGATGTCATCAGACGCCTGCGTGACATGACCCTGACACTCTATTCGCAGGCTTCCGAGTACGCGCGCGGCCAGGGTATCATCGTGGCAGACACGAAGTTCGAGTTCGGCTGGCTGGAGGACCGCCTCGTCTTGGCGGATGAGGCGTTGACACCCGATTCGAGCCGGTTCTGGCCGGCCGACGCCTACGAACCGGGGCGAGATCAGGAGAGTTTCGACAAGCAGTTCGTGCGCAACCACCTCCAGCGTCTCTGCGACCGCGGCCAGTGGGACAAGACCCCGCCCGCCCCGAACCTGCCAAACGACGTGGTCCAGGCCACGAGCGAGAGATACCTCGAAGCCTACCGACGCGTCACGGGCCACACACTGACGACTTAGGACTCGAGCATGAATAAGTTGCACATTTCATTTGGGTGGTACGGGCATCTTGCCCGTGCGGCTACGGGCGGGACGCCCGTACCACCCTTCGGCATTCGTTCAGCTTATTTGTGCGTACGCCCTTAGCTTCCTATCACTTCCCGGTTTGCGGGGAATCGTGGGCCGCTCGACACATCGCAACCTGCGCCTATGATGCTGCGTGCAATCCACAGAGAGGGCCCGTGGCATGCTCGACACAATAGAGGGCAACCGATCTTCCCGAGGAGCATCCCAGGCACTCGTGCGGATGGTCGGTCCGGCCACAGCGGTTTTTGTCGGTGTGGGCGTCGCGATCGGATCAGGCATCTTCAAGGCGCCGGGCGAGATCGCCAACTGCGCCGGGTCACCATGGGCGATCATGCTCGTTTGGCTGTTCGCGGGCCTGATCACATTGTTGCAGAGCCTGGTGACGGCGGAGTTGGCGACCCGGTTTCCAAAGGCCGGCAGCGACTATCAGTTTCTGAAAGAGGCATACGGCGAATTCGCGGCGTTCTTCTTCGGTTGGTCCTACACGATCTTCATTATCGGGGGCGGCGCGGCAACTATCGCCGCCGCGCTTGGCGGCTTCGCGGCCGACTTGTGCAACCTGAAGGAGACCTGGGCACAGCCGGTCTTCGCCGTGGGCGCGATCGTCATGGTCACCGTGATCAACGCCGCGGGGCTCAAGGCGGGTGCAATCACGCAGAACGTCCTGACGGTCCTGAAAGTCGCCGCAGTGCTCGGCATTGCAGTCGGGGCGTTTGTGCTCGCAGGCCGCGCGACACCGGCGGAATACCAGCCGACGCAAGGGGCGGGCGGCCTGCACGGCGTCAGGCTGTTTCTGATCGCCCTGCTGCCTGCGTTCTGGTCTTATGCCGGCGCGACCGACACAGCAAAGCTCGCGGAGGAGATCAAGGACGTCCGACGATCGCTGCCGCGAGCCCTCGTCGGAGGGACGCTGCTGCTAACGGGCGTGTACTGCGTCTTCAACTACGCCCTGCTGGCGGCCTTGCCTCCGGCCGAGATGGCCGGCCGAGAAAGCGTGCCCGCCGCGGTATTCCAACGACTGAGCGGGTTTGGAATCGCGGAAGTGATTCTGCTCGTCAGCGTTCTCGTGTGCTTCGGCGCGCTGAGTTCGACGATACTCTCGACCGTTCGAGTCACGTTCGCACTGGCACGCGACGGATTGGCCTTTCGTTCCTTGGGGCGGATGTCATCCAACCAGGCGCCGGTGTGGTCGCTGATCGTGATTTGCTGCATCGCCTCCGCCTTTGCATCGAACCAGTCATTCTTCGAGATGCTGGAGATTTACTTCGTTGCCAGCGCGATCCTGTACGGCATGAGCTACATGAGCCTGATCGTGTTCCGTCTGCGCGACCGGCGCGCGGGGCGAGCCTTTCCCGACACGGCCTACCGAGCGCCCCTTGGCGTTCTCATGGCGCTGCTGCTGGTGTTGATTCAGCTTGCTCTGTGCGCCAACATCCTCTACTCCGTCTTCTCCGATTGGCGTAACGAGAAGCACCACAGTCTCTGGACGCTTGCCATCTTGGCGGCGATAGGGCTGTTCTATCGTGTCTGGAAACGGTTTGGCGCGAGGTCGGCTTCGGGTTTGTAGGCGTTCGATTCGTTTGAGAAGCCAGACGGGACGGGATTGCGGTGCGTGATCACGAGCGACGCGCAAATGAGAAGCACCTCGCGGGCGGCTTCGTGCGAACAACCGCGCGCGAGGTGCTCGATTCAACTCCTGAGAGAACGTGCTACTTGGTTTCGGCCTTCTTCTGGCCGGGGCACGGCTTGTCACATTTCTTGCTGCACTTCTCGGCACACTTCTTCTTGCAGGAGCCGTCCTTAGTACAACAGGCGGCGGACTTGTCACACGTCCCGGCGTTGTTCTCGGCGCAGCCGACACCGGCCAGCGAAATGCCAACGACGAACATGGCCGCACACAGACATCTCATCAACTTGCTCATGGAATCTTTCCTTTCAACGTAGCTTTCCCAGAATTCATGGTCGCCGATGGCAGGCCCCGCTGAGCTCAAACACCGCCTAACCTGATCCGCACTGACACAGTAGTAGCCCGGCCTCGGCCCCGCGGCCGTGACGGCCACCTACCTATAATCTAACGTCGGGATTCTACAACGCTCTCGCCGGTCTGCCAACAGCAGTGTAATGCAGCGTCGTCCGCAACACAATCCGCAACGGTGATCCGAGCCCCCTGCGTCAGCACGGGAGTCCCAATTCGGGCCCCAATCGCCAGCGCGGGGTCTTCGTCAACTGACCATAGGTCCTCGGACCCGCTCGCTCGCGCTCGGGGCTCGGATCGGCTACCCGACACTTCATCGCCCAATCGTGTACTTCTTTGCCGCCCCCGAGAGCCCCAGGATATGCGAAGTCTGTGTCAGACGAGGGCGCTCACATCCACCCCCAGCGCCTTGGCGATCCGCCTGAGCGTCCGCACGGTCGTGTGGTCGGGATTCCGCTCAATCCGCGAGATTTGAGATTGAGGCACCTTCAGCTTGGCCGCAAGCTGCTTCTGCGTCATCCCCGCCGCCTTGCGAGCCCTGGCCACCCGCTCCGCCGCAAGCTCAAGGGCGAAGTCGTCGGCATCGACCCAACCCTCGTCGGGATCGTTCAGTATGGCAATGGCCTCTTCGATCATGCTCGACTTGATCAATCGCTCGTACTCGTCCACCGGCACCTGCACATACTCGACACGGCCATTAATGACTACCTGCGGGTGGGCTTGAGAACTCGGGTCACGCCGATCGACCGGGCTGGCCTTGCCATTCTCTCTACGGCCACCCCTTCCCCGTCGCGCCTTCTTCTCTATCGTTCGTCCTCGGCGTCGTTTGGCTTGGGTACTGGGCTTCGTCTTGGCGGTGCTTTGTGGCATGTGACTATCCGAATGCGCTTCCTGGCGAGGTCGTACTGAAAGACCGCAAAGTTTGCCCCAAAGCGGGAAAACCTCAGCATGTATCGGCTCATCCGCGGGTCGGACATGTGCTCTGAGTGCCGAATCGGTTCTTCTCGGAGCTTGTTGACCATTCTGTAGAACGCTGTTCTCTCTTGCTCGGAGCAATCGTGGCGGATGAAACGAATCACATCCCGATGCAATTCGATCTTAAGAAGCATAAAACATCCCCCAGAGGTGCTATTGCACCTTCACAAGCAATGTAATCATCGCCTAGCTGGAACACAATGGCGGCTGGGGGGTACCGCGCTCTACGCTGCACAGCAGGAGAGCCCACTTGTTGTTCCAAGGCCGGTGGCTCGGCCTCTCCATTATGTCATATTAAGTATATATCAAATTCGAGATATGTCAAGCGGAAATCGGGAATTCGGTTGCGATATTCTGCTGAAGCGGCGCACCCCCCGGCCAAGGCCGGGGGGGCCCTTGGGGCCGGCGTCAGTCGGCGTCTTGCTTATCCGCGTCGTCGAGTTCGGGTTCGTCGGTCCGCTCGATGGACGCGCCGGCCATGCTGGCGTCGGGCGGGGCACGAAGGGCCGGGTCGCAGCGCTTCGCGTCGTGGTCGTGCCAGACGAGCCCCTTGCTGATCCGGCCGTCACTTTCCATGAGCGTGCCGGGCGGCGTCACGACGGCACTGACGGGCCAGAACGCCGCGTTCACGAAGATCATCCGCCCCGGTCCGTAGGGAATGTGGAAGTAGTCCACCCAGTTCACCGCGAACTCGGTGTCGGGCGCGCCTGGGTCTTCAACATCCTTGAAGGCGTTGCCCTTGTCCTCGAACGGATCCTCGAACCACAACGGCCAATGGCTGACCGCGCCGTTCTCGTATCGCACGTCCGAAGCGGGCCAGTCGCGCCGAGATTGGAGGGCAGGCGTCACCTGTGATTGGACGTGATAGCCCTCGGTGCTGGCGGTCGTAAGCTCGCTTTCGATCATGGCGCCGGAATCCACCCAGGGATTGTTCGTGTGGGCGCAGCCGGCGAACACCACGATCGAAAGCACCATCACACAGGCTGCCTCAACGAATGATCGATTTCGCGTTTCCGTAAGAATCATCTTTCAAGAACCTCTCGTCGTTTCTCTTAGACTTCCACGATGTTCTCGGCGGCGTAGTTCGGCGCTTCCTCTGTAATCACCATATGGTGCGGGTGCGACTCCACCATCCCCGCGCCGGAGACCCTGACGAACCGGGCATCCTTTCGGAGGGCCTCGATGTCCGGCGTACCGCAGTAGCCCATGCCGGCCCGAAGCCCGCCGACGAGCTGGTAAGTCAACTCCGCCAGGCCGCCCCGGTAGGGAACGCGGCCCTCGACGCCCTCGGGCACGAGCTTGTCGCGATCCGATTCCCCACTCTGACTGTATCGGTCGGCACTGCCGCAGACCATTGCCCCGAGTGATCCCATGCCGCGATATTCCTTGAACCGCCGTCCTTTCCAATAGACAACGGTCCCGGGAGACTCATCTAACCCCGCGAACAGGGAGCCTATCATCACGGCATGGGCCCCGGCCGCGATTGCCTTGGTGATATCTCCCGAAAAGCGGATGCCGCCGTCGGCAACGACCGGCACGCCCGCATCCTGGGCTGCGCGGACGGCGTTGAAGATGGCGGTGATCTGCGGCATGCCGACGCCGGAGATAACGCGCGTCGTGCAAATGGAACCGGGCCCGATCCCGACCTTCACCGCATCGGCGCCGGCGTCGATGAGGTCTTCCGTGCCTTCCGCCGTCGCGACGTTACCGGCGATGAGGTCGATCTCGTGCCGCTTTCGAATGTCCTTGACCGTCTCGATGACGTTCTCACTGTGGCCGTGGGCCGTGTCAACGACGATGACATCGACACCGTTGCTAATCAGGGCATCCACACGCTCGTAGTCGTGAACGCCGACGGCGGCTCCGACTCGCAGACGTCCGCGATCATCCCGACAACTGTTGGGATACTGTCGGTTCTTGTCGATGTCCTTGATGGTAATCAGGCCTGCCAGGCGGTTGTCGCGATCGACCAGCAGCAGCTTCTCCACCTTGTGCTGTTGCAGGATCTTGTCCGCATCGTCGAGCGAGGTCTGCGGCGGCGCGGTGACGAGGTTTTCCTTGGTCATCACCGCCTCGACGCGAAGATCGCCCGGGCAACCTTCCTTGCCGACGTGCTCCATGAACTTCATGTCGCGCCGCGTGAGGATGCCCGCCAGCTTGCGGTCGTCCGTCGTAATCGGAATACCGGAGATGTTGTGGAGCCGCATCAGCTCCGCGGCGCGCTGCACCGTATCGCTCGGGCGGAGCGTCACCGGGTCCAGGATGACGCCGTTTGCGCTTCGCTTGACCTTGTCCACTTCCCGGCACTGCGCCTCGGTCGTGAGGTTCTTGTGGATGATCCCGATGCCGCCCTCCTGTGCCAGCGCAATGGCAAGGCGCGATTCGGTCACGGTATCCATCGGGGCGGACACGATCGGAATGGTGATCGTGATGTGCCGAGTCAGGCGAGTTCGGACGTCGGCACTCTTCGGAACGATCCGACTGCGAGCCGGAATGAGCAGCACGTCGTCGAAGGTGATTCCCTCACCGATGATCTTCTCGGGCATGGGGCGGTTCCTGATCCTGGGATGGTCAGATGGGGAGATTCTATCACCGGCCCGGGGACTGGCAAGCCCGACGAAGGCAACAGGGGCTTGCTTGCAGATCAGAGCCGCGCGCGTCAGCAAGCAGTCACCGTTCCCGTTCAGAGCCGCGCGCGTCAGCAAGCGGTCACCGCTCGCCGCGATAGCCCCTCAATCTGCACGCTGACCGACTCCCTTACGGTCGCGGCTCTGATTCCTCCGGCGGTGGTGGCCCCGCCTGCGGCGGAGGAAGAAGATCGGGATACCGCAGTAGGAGTTTCGGCCACATTCCGCTGCCAGGATAGTGCGTCTCAAGTGTCGCGAGATACTGCCGGGCCGTCTCCGCGTCCTTGGCGGATTCCAACAAAGCAACTGCGGCTTCGAGCGCCGAGGCATCATCGCCCCTACGCAGGTGAATCCCGACGATCATGGCATGGGCCTCGGCGAGAATTGGAGCAAGCTCCACCGCGCGACGTGCCCAACGCAACGCGTCATCACTGTGCAGCGGGCGTTCTGCAAACTGGGCGACAAGGGAGAGGTAGCCTTCGGCAATCCGCCTGTCCACAGGCATGTCGTTGTCCGGGTATAGGAACCGAGCCTGCGTCTCGGCCTCCAGCTCTCTACCAGCCGCGAGGAGCACCCGGAGTCTCGTCTGACCGAGATCACCAGACATCGGCTCGTCATCGCCAACCTCGCGCGCCAAAATGGCGTACGCCCGTGCGAGCAGATGCAGATTCTCCTCGGGCGCTGCCGCGGGATCCGCGTCCAGACGATACCTGACCATCTCGTGGATCGCCGCCGCGTGTGCAACAAACAGGCGCGGCCCCGCCTTGGCGTAAAGCGCCTCGGCCCCAGCGGCGGTCTTTGCCGCCTCCGAAGGCTGCCCTCCGAACAACGCCTGTTCCAGCGCGACGACCCGGCACGTCTCCGGCGACAGCTTGTCTACCCATTCCGCAGGCTGGCGCGCCGAATCCTGCATCGCGATGTTGTAAAGGTCTCCGAGAGCTCCCCGGAAATCCTCTCTCGCCGCCGCGTTTTGGAACAGGCCGAGGAACCGGCCGTCGATCTCGCGGTTGCGCAACAATGCGCGCAACCAGAGCAGGCGATCAACCGACCTGGCCTCAGGCAGAACCACCCAGAGCGCTTCGACGACATCGATACGGAACGGCTCGTCTTCTCGATGCTGGATCCACGCTTGCTGCCACTGCGTACGATAGTCACGTTCGATCAGTGGTTGTCCCCGCCCGCGGAACACCGAGGCAAGGTTGCCAGTCAAATCGGCCCGGAACCGCGCGGACATGAGAAACCGGGGCGCAGCCTTGTCCAGTTGGGCCAAGTCCGCCAGCGCGTCCTCAGCGAAAGCGATGTCGTCATCCGTCACGCGGGAATCAACGTCACTGCAAAGCTGATTGAACTTCAAAGAGCGGACCCGCACCGCGTGGACGCGCGAGATGAGGTTCCGCTCCGGGTCAAGTGTGTGCACGACTGCCAGATCGGCATCCCGGATCGCTTCGTCGTACTGCCCGGCAGGCATGTGTATCTTGACCGCGTCGTAGACGGCCCTCGCTCCGCGCCAGTCCTGCACGCCGAACCAGCCGAGCACAAGCGCGCCGACGCAGACAGCCGCACCCGTCAATCGCATGGTCGAGATGCTAAGGCGTTGAGCGTCGTCCTGCTCGGTGGTGACGACGTCGCGCGAGGACCGCACCATCGCCCAGACCAATGCCCAGACCGTGAGAAAGATGGGTGGCAGGCCGGGCTTGCGCAGCGCGACGTCCCCGCACTCCTCGATCACGAGGGCAACGAGTGCGGCCGTCAAGCCGATGACGAGCCAGCGACACCGACCCGCAGACGGATCGCCTCGCGATCGATCACAGTATCGCAGGGCCTGCCGGATCGTGACGAACAGCGCGGCGGCGAAGGCAAATGCGCCGACGAATCCGAGATCGGCCAGCAATTCGAGGAACTCGTTGTGGGCATGCCCCACCCAACTCCACGTGTCGAAGCTGAGAACACCGGGATCATCGAGTTGTTCCACGCGGGCAAACTGCCCCGCCAGCATCGCGTATCCCCCGTCGCCCCAACCGGCAACCGGCTTCTGGAAGAAGAGCGTCAGTGCATAGGGCCACTCGTGATTCAACCGGGCGCGGATCGAGTGGGCTCGCTCGCCCATCACGCCGCCGGTTCGGAGGGATTGCACCATTAGCGCCCCGCCAATCGCCAACACGGCGACCGCCAGGACCACCCACAGCCGGGTCTTTCGACGAACCACAAGCACGACGACCATGCAAAGCCCGGCCGTCAGCCCCACCGCGCCCGATCGCGAGCGCGTGAAGTAAAGGGCGGCGATGATGAACAAGGAAACGAGGACGACGGCGAGGATGTGCAGCATTCGGAGTTGCGGGGCCGGAGCTGTCACCTGCACAGGGTGATCGGTCATGGCGTCTGCCGGTTCTCTCCGCTTTGTTAAACACCCGTGCAACCACCCGATGACGAGGCCGAAGGCAATGAACAAACCGGGCAGGAGACACGCGGCCAGGAACAACTCGTTGCCGATCGGGTACTGCAGCCGCGGCGCCGGACGCTGAACGTGATACCAGACCGCAAGGGTCGCCAGGAGGCCGAGGATCGCCAGCACCCAACCCGAGAGCCTCCGGGCATCGCGGGGCGTCAGCAGCGCGGCCAGCGGCCACCACCACGCCAATTGCAGGAACCGGAGGATCGTCTGCCCCTTGCACACCTCCGGCGCGTGCGAGTACCACGAACTGATCACGCTGACCAGCAGCAGCGTACACCACCAAAAGAACGGGCTGGCGGCGCGCCTGCGTAGGTCGATGAGGGATTCTCCGGAAACCCGCGGACGGCGGCCTGCCGTCACGAGGCGGATGCCTGCGATGAGCACGAGCAGTGCCGCGCCGGAGTGGAACACGAGATTGCGAATCTCCACGCCCCGCAGGGTCGGGCATTGGCCGCCCAACGCCAGGAGGCCGACGATCGGCTTGAGCAGCGAATGATCCTCATAGTGACGGGACGAGAATTCGCCGGGCGAGTTCAGGAAGCAGTTGCTGGCCAGGAAGACCGCCGCCACAAGCGTCAAGAGGCCGCTGGTTCGTCGGGCCGTGATCGAGCCGTCCACAAGAAGATCGGGCGAGTTGTCTGGTTGCATTCGCACTGCTCCGGCACGCCTGGACGTTTCTTCGTCCCCCACAACTCCGTACGGCGCGGTATGATATCCTCGTTCCATCAGGCAAGGAAGCACCGATGCCGGTCAATCAGTCGCCAGAATACATAAAAGCCGATCTACGATACCGTGCAGCAATCACGCCGGCCGACAAGCTCGCCGCGCTGGAAGAAATGTTTCGCCTCGTGCCGAAGCACAAGGGCAGCGAGAAGCTCCAGTCTCAACTCAAACAGCGGATCAAGGTCGCGCGACAAGAATTGCAGCAGCCGCGCAGCCGGTCGGGCGTCGGTCATCGCGATCCGTTTGCCGTCTCGAAGCAGGGCGCGGGCCAAGTCGCGCTGCTCGGCGCGGCCAACGTCGGCAAGAGTGCGATCGTCCACGCCCTGACTGACGCCAGGGTCGAGGTTGCCGAGTTCCCTTATTCGACCCACACCGCGATACCGGGCATGGCCAAGCACGAGGATGTGCCGATCCAACTCGTCGACATGCCGCCGGTCATGGACGGCCAAGCACAGCCCGGCATGGTGGGCGCCTATCGCCTGGCCGATGTTATTCTTCTCGTCGTCGATCTAGCTGCGGTCGGCCTGCTCGATCAGTTCGAGCAACCCCTGGCCCTCCTGAAGGATCGCAAAATGCGGCCCGTCTCGACGCCTCTCCTCGAACCCGACGAGCAGGAACCGGAAGCAGAGCCCAAGCGTGTGCTGGTCGCGGCGAATAAGTACGACGTGCCCGGCGCGGCGGACGACTTCGAGGGCCTCCAGGAACTCTGCGGCGGTGACCTGAAGATGGTGCCCGTCTCAGCGGAGACAGGAGAGGGCCTGGACGCGATGATGGCGGAGCTGTTCGAGTTGCTTCGCGTTATCCGAATCTACGCAAAAAAACCAGGCAAGCCCGTGGATCGCGACGAGCCGTTCATTCTCCCCAAGGGCGGCGACGTCGCCGAACTGGCCAGCCACGTTCACCGCGAGTTGGCGGACAAGCTGAAGACGGCCCGCGTGTGGGGCCGGGGTGTCCACGACGGCCAACAGGTCCACCACTCGCATGTCCTGTCGGACAAGGATGTGGTAGAGTTGCACTTCTGAGAAGGCCGTGCGCGTAGCGTCGGCCCCCCGTGGCCGACGGAAAACACGAGTTACTTGGCGAGGAAGAGCCGCGGACTTCAGTCCGCGCGGCCATCCAAACGTGCGGAACGTCCAACTACGGGAAACACCGCGAGGACTGAAGTCCGCGGCTCCTCGCCTCACTGATAAGGAGATTCCACAATGAAGAAAATAGCCGTTTGTCTGGGTGGTTGCGGCGTATTCGACGGAGCCGAAATCCACGAGGCCGTCAGCACGATCGTGGCGTTGGACCAAGCGGACGCGCAAATCGTCTACTGCGCGCCGGACGTGTCGTTCGACGTGGTCGACCACTTCAAGCAGAAGCCCGCCGGTGAGCAGCGCAGCGTCCTGGCGGAGTCCGCCCGGATCGCCAGAGGCGACATCAAGAACCTCAAGGACGTCAAGGCGAAAGACATCGACGGACTGATCTTCCCCGGCGGCTTCGGCGCGGCCAAGAACCTGTCGTCCTTCGCCACCGACGGCGCGAACTGTTCGGTCCACCCCGAGGCCGAGCGGCTGGTCGGCGAGATGTTGGCGGCGAAGAAGCCTGTCGGCGCGATCTGCATCGCGCCCGCGATGCTCGCACGGATCGTGGGCAAGAAGGACCTGCACCCGAAGATGACCATCGGCAACGATCCCGGCACGGCCGACGCGATCAACAAGATGGGCTGCCGGCATGTCAATTGCGCCGCGACCGACATGGTTTGCGACGAGGCACACAAGATCGTCACGACCCCGGCGTACATGATCGCCAAAGGTCCGGCAGAGGTATTCGAAGGCATCGGAAAACTCGTCCGCGAGGTGCTGCGGCTGGCGTAAGTGCGTGCGCATAAATAAACTGAACGAATGCTGAAGGGTGGTACGAATACCGAAGGGTGGTACGAATACCGAAGGGTGGTACGGGCGTCCCGCCCGTAGCCGCACGGGCAAGATGCACGTACCACCCGCATGAAATGTGCAACTTATTCATGCACGGGCCCTAGCAGGAGCAGGCCGTCGTGACTGACATCGGCGAACATATCGAAGCCGTCCTTCCAGCCGTGGTCGATCTCCGCCACGCCTTGCATGCCCATCCGGAGCTTGGCTTTGAGGAGAGGCAGACCGCGCGGCGCGTGCTGGACCGACTCGAAGCCATCGACAATCTGCGGATTCAGACCGGCGTGGCCGGCACAGGCATCGTCGCGACGCTCAATGCGCACAAGCCAGGCCCGTGCGTCGCGCTCCGTGCCGACATGGACGCCCTGCCGATCCAGGAGGAGAACGACCTTCCGTATGCCTCGAAGATTCCCGGCAGAATGCACGCCTGCGGCCACGACGGCCACATGAGCTGTCTCGTCGGCGCGGCGGAGGTCCTGGCCCGGATCGCCGACGACCTGCCCGGCAAGGTGAAGTTCATCTTCCAGCCCGCGGAAGAGGGCGGCGGCGGGGGCAGAGCGATGTGCAAGGCCGGCGTGCTCGAAGAGCCCAAGGTCGATGCCATCTTCGCCCTGCACGGATGGCCCGATCTGCCCTTCGGCACAGTCGGCACACGGCCGGGTGCGATCCTGGCGTCGCAGGACCGATGGTCGATCACGATCTACGGCAAAGGCGCCCACGCCGCCTGGCCCCACCACGGCATCGACCCCATCGTCGCCGCATCGCAGGTGGTCACGACGTTGCAGACGATCGTCTCGCGCTCGACCGACCCGCTCGACTCCGTCGTCGTCACGGTCGGCCGCTTCCACGCCGGCACGGCAGGCAACATCATCCCCGACAGCGCAGAGCTCGAAGGCACCATCCGCGCCCTCAACGAATCATCCCGCGCCAAGTCCATATCGCTCATCGAACAAATCGCCGAACAGACGGCCCTCGCCTTCAGCGCGCGGGCGGACGTGCAGATCCAGCCCGGCTACCCCGTCCTGGTCAACGACGAGCACGCCGCCGACCTCGTCCAACAGACGGCCAGGGAAGCACTCGGCCCGGACAAAGTCGTCGAAGGCTTCCCCCCCTGCATGGGCGCAGAAGATTTCGCCTTCTACGCGGAGCGCATCCCTGCCGCATTCTGGTGCCTCGGCGTAGGCCGTGGCGAAGTCGATACAAGGCCCCAGCTCCATCAGACAAACTTCGACTTCCCGGATGATGCTTTACCCATCGGCATCCGCATGCACTGCGAACTAGCTACAAGATTCCTCGCCGCCCCAGCCAGGTAGAGCAACCGTACGATGCGTCCGGGGCGTACCTTCTCTCTGGGGTGGCATGGGTCAACTCGTTGACCCGTGGTCAAGATCAGAGCCGCGCGCGTAAGCAAGCGGTCACTACGCAAGCGCAACGGCCCGCCGGACGAAGCGTGACCGCTCCCGCACGGTCGCCGCTCTGATCCTCGGCCCGAATTTCACCGGAGAAAGTGGAATTTGCCGGCATTTGCCGGAATTTGTTTCGCCCGTGCCTTTCGGCGTCGTCGCCAGAATCTCCCTCATCGAACACGGGTCAACAAGTTGACCCATGCCACCCAGCTCTCGTTTGCAGCAGAAAAAAGTGCAAATGCCCGCAAACGCCCGCAAAGTCTTTGGACCTCGGTGTCGTTTGTTTGGGGTGCGATTGCACGTCAGCTATGAGTTACTCGTGCTCAGCGCTTCGCGAACGCGAGCAGTTGGAAAGATCGGGCAAGTGATCGGCGGGGGTTCCAGCTCCAGAGGAGCGGCAGCATCCAGCCCACGGCGCGAGCCGTGCGACAACGTGGCGCCGAAGGTTCGTAAGCCCTGAAAGGGCGGCAGGAGCGCACGCTGGTAGGGCTGAACGTTCTTTCGCCTGTCCGGGGCCAAGAGGCTAACAGCAGTTGTCCCGGACTCACCTTCCTGCTGCTGGACGGGTGCCCCACGTCCTTCCTTGGAGGTGGGGGAGGCGATGATCGTGATGCGTGCCATTCTTTCACGCGACGAAGTCGCGGGCAAGCATGATGGAGTATCGAGAAGCCATGCCTACTCGTCCTGCTGACGCAGGCCGAGAAGGCATGGCACGCGGCACCCTGAACGACTTCGGCGTTGCCGTCACCCACTTACGATAGATTGCCAGGAGCGAAGCCGCGTTGTTAAGATGCCAAGATGAATGAGAGCTTCTCTAACGTCTACGAAGACAAAGCGCGTGCGGACGCCTATGCCGATCTCGCGTTTCCCCGAACGTACTACCTGGCCTTCCGAGACCTGCCGGCGATCATCGGCGAGCACGTCCGAGGCTCGAATGCTCTGGACTTCGGTTGCGGCACGGGACGTTCGACTCGGTTTCTGCGAGAACTGGGCTTCGATTCCGTAACCGGCGTGGACATCGCCGAACGCATGGTCGCACAGGCGCGGGCCCGCGATCCGCAGGGTGAGTACCGTCTCGTGCCGGACGGGGACCTCAGCGGTCTGCCGTCGAGCACCTACGATCTCGTGTTGTCCGCGTTCACCTTCGACAATGTTCCGACGATGGAGAAGAAAGTCTCGCTGTTCCAGCACTTGAAGCGCCTGCTCACGGACGGCGGGCGCATCGTGAGTCTTGTCTCGTCTCCGGAGATTTACGTCAACGAATGGGCCTCCTTCTCCACAAAGGACTTTCCGGAAAACCGTGCCGCGGCGAGCGGGGACAAGGTGCGGATCGTGATGCTCGACGTGGAGGACAAGCGTCCCGTCGAGGACATTCTCTGGACGGACGAGGCGTACCGTGAGGTGTACGAGCACGCGGGCTTGGCTCTGATCAAGACCTACAGACCCTTGGCGAACCAGAGCGAACCGTACTCATGGGTGAACGAAACGTCGATCGCTCCGTGGGTGATTTACGTCCTGGGCATCGGAGAATGAACTGGTCACCGGCACACAGATGATCACGTCGGGTGCCGTATTTTCACGCCGGGTGCCATGCTTTCACGCGACGCAGTCGCCGGGTGCCATGCTTTCACGCGACGCAGTCGCGGGTAAGCATGATAGAGTATGGAGAAGACATGCCTACCCGTCTCGCTTGCGCGAGCCGTGAAGACCTGGCACCCGGCGTCCCGATCGAATCGAGACCCCAAGTCTGAAGACTTGTGCCACCCTTCCGTTGAAACGCAATCGACACGCGTGGCAGTTCTTTACAGAGTTGGCCCCGTCGTATCGCCGGGCGTACATCGGTTGGATCGAGTCGGCCAAACGGCAAGCGACGAAGGAGAAACGTCTTCGCGAAGCACTCGGCCTGCTGGCGGTTGGCAAGAGGCTCGGGTTGAAGTGATGAGGGAATATGCGGACAGTCAGAGGTTCAAGTGTCCCGTGCGCACCCTACGCACTGGCAGACAAGCTGCCAGTGGCACCCGAGCGTGACGTTGCCCGTGCGCTGGGTACCGGATCCGAGCCCCGAGCGCAAGCGAGCGGGTCCGACGATCTACGGTCTGTCCACAAAGACCCCGCGCTGGCGCTGGGGGCTCGGATCAGCCCCGCCGAATTCGTCATGGACCCCAGCTTGCCCGGCCCGATACGTTGCCCTTGCACGTTTCGCGGTCTTGAAGTATCTTCTCTGCCCGGCTTCGACGATAATGAAGCAGCTTAGTCCGAGGTATAGTCCAAGACACTCAGGGCGTGTACCCAAGTGGCCAAAGGGGACGGGCTGTAAACCCGTTGGCAATGCCTTCCCAGGTTCGAATCCTGGCGCGCCCAGTCGTTTCTTCTTTAAGCCGTGGTCCTGCCTCCGTTTAGGAATCGGACGTCCTGATGCGGATGAATCTGCCAAACCAGATCACGGTGGCTCGCTTCTTTCTCGCGATTGTCTTCCTTTCTCTCCTCGCAGTATTCGACTGCCGTCGCGCGGACGCGCAGCAGTGGCTGCTCGACGCCGCCGTTGTCCTCTTCATTGTCGCGGCGATCAGCGACGCGTTGGACGGGTATCTGGCCCGGCGACAGAATCAGGTGACTTCCTTCGGACGCGTGCTGGACCCATTCGCGGACAAGCTGCTGGTCGCAGGCACGTTCGTGATGATGCTCGGAACCGGTTTCGTGGATGAGGCAGGCCGGAACACGACCGGGCTCGCCGCGTGGATGGTCGTCGTGATCGTCGCGAGGGAGTTGCTCGTGTCGGGACTTCGCGGCTTCAGCGAGTCCAAGGGCAAACCCTACGCCGCCAATTACTGGGGCAAGGGCAAGATGTTCGTCCAATCGGTGACGATTCCCGTGATCCTCGTGACCCTTGGCCGCTGGCGGGAGTTTGATAGCGCGATCCTCCTTCGATCGATCATGATCTGGCTGACGGTGGGCATCACGGCGCTCAGCGTCGTGGCCTACCTGTTCGCCTCGCGCGACGTCTTTGCGGAGCGATCGCGTGAGTAGCGGCGTATCAGGCGTATCATCAGCCGCCCGCTACGGTGGGCGTGATGGGGGATTCGCGTGAGCGATTGGCTCCAGGCAATCATTCTCGGTGTGATCGAGGGCCTGACGGAGTTTCTGCCGGTATCCAGCACCGGGCACATGATCATCGCTATGCCGTGGCTCGGTGTAGACGGCAGTAAGCCGCCGTGGCCGGCATTCCTCTACTTCATTCAGATCGGGGCCATCGCCGCGGTGGTGCTCTATTTCTGGCGGCGGCTGTGGCGACAGGTCCTGACTCGGCCGTCAGGGGGACTGCACAACCACCTGATCGTCAAGTTGGTCGTGGGCGTTCTGCCTGCAACGGCGGTTGGTTTGCCGCTGAACGATTGGGTAGAGGCGAGTTTTGAGAAGCCGTTACCGGTTGCGATCGCGCTCGTGCTCGGCGCGGTGGTGATGATCGTGATCGAGCGCCGATGTCGGAAGACCACAGGCCCGCGGATCGAGGAAGTGACCGTTCGGCAGGCCTTCTTGATCGGCGTTGCCCAGTGTGTGTCGATCATCCCAGGCACCAGCCGGGCGATGGCCACGATCTTCGGCGGCCTGCTCGTGGGGCTGCCGGCGGCGACCGCTGCGGAGTTCTCGTTCTACCTGGCGATCCCGACGATCTGCGGAGCGGGCCTCGTGCGGCTGCTCAAGGACTCCGCGACCCTGACATCGGAGAACGCAACGGTCCTGGGCGTCGGATTCGCCTCCTCTTTCCTGGTTGCCTGGCTCGTGATCGCGGCGTTCATGCGGTACGTCCAGACACGTCCGCTTCAGCCTTTCGCGATCTACCGCATCTTTTTGGGCGCCGCCGTGTTGGCTTCTTGGTGGCTGGCCGGCTGAGGCTCTCCGCTGATCCCACCGGCGGGACACCGGTGCTACCCAGATACCTGCACCACCCAGATGCCTCTACGACCCAGAGCCCGGAACCACAGCGGCATTCTCGGGGCTTTCTCCACAATCCTCACCCTCCATGCTAACCTGCCGGTCGTCGAGCGTGTCTGGAGAGGTGTGTAGCGCGTGTTGAGGGGCCCGGTGGCTGGATGGTGCCTGGGAGGGCACTCCGGGCAATCGCCGGGACCGGGCCTTCACGCACGAGCGTGAGTGCGGATTGTTCACCAGGTTACCCATTGCAGGAGGTCATCACCATGTTCGGAAGATTGAGGATTCCAATCGGATTCGCTGCGGCAACGATCTGCCTGGCGATATTCAACGCGGATTCGGCCAATGCCCAATGCAGCAGCGGCCGGGGATTCTCCGGCAGCCATTATCGGCACAGCGATTACGGACATCGGCAACGCTACTACCATCGCCGGTCGCAGCATTATGTGCGGTATAACACATACACGTATCGCAGCGGCTTCAGTGATTGGCGTGGTTGTGAGCGGCGGGTCCCGCAACGATCCTACGCGCGGTGCGACTCCCGCCCCGGGTTCAGCTTCGGATTCCAAATCAGCACCGGACACCGAGACCATCGCCCGAGGCACGGCCATGACGGCCATCACAGCAGGCCTCGCCACCACAGGGGATGGCGACGGTGATTGCCCCAGCTTCGGCGTGAGCGTCGGCCAATGAACCACCGTCGCGCCGGCGGAGATCTCAGAAAGAACAGTGTGGGCGATTGTGCCTGCACAACTGGACCGGGTGCGTGCCCGGTCCTTGTTCTTGAGAGGAAGGAGTGCCCGGGAATCGTTTCTCGTCGGAACTCGCAAGACCGCGTTGGCTGCCGGCGACATCCAAGTGCTCGATCACTAACGATGACGTCGGAACGGCACGTTCGTCCGGCCAAAAAAGAAAACCCGAATCGTGCAGCACGAAACGGGTTTCAGCCGACAGCAAGTAGTGTCTCCGCCACAATGCCGGTCGGAGGGAGTTTTTTGAACCCTTGTAACAAGGTGGGGGCCTTCGGGAGTCGCGGACCTCTCCGAGGTTTCGGAGTTCGCCCGGCGTGCATCGCCGGTCGGTCCCCTAGGGTTCTGTGCTTAACGGTTCAAAAACTAGCACCTCCGTGGTCGAGCATGACAGGGACACAACTCTTGCCCTTGGCTCTTCATTCATAGCACAAGCCGGCGGTAAAAGCAAGCTCGCAAGAGCGTCGATACAGCGTGTTCCACCGCTGCCTGGAATACCGTCCTCCTCGTGCAATCAGCGACGCGCCAACAAGCGACACGCCGCTGTAATGTTGTCGAGAAACCGTGATGCGAACCGAAAAACAACGGCAGATGGCACGCACATTGCCTCATCTTGACAATGGAAGGCACACTTGATCCGTGACATCGGGCTGCGATGTCATTCCCGATGCGCGTCGCCGTCGTCACTTGCTGTGCTTCCGATCATCCCCCAGCCGAGGGCATTCAGCACGTCTCCCGATCGCATGATGTCAGGTAACACAGACGGTGTCGCGTTCGTCAAGAGAAAAGTCACGCTGCTGAGGTAGTCCAGTGAGCCGTGCGTGCTGGCGACCGGCGCGACGAAGAAGTGAAAGAACTTCGATCCGTGACACTTGCCCGGCTTCAAAGAGACGATCACATCCGCCGGCTTCTCGACCAGGTCGTCGAACGAGCACCAGATCCTGTGAAGGGGGTCGGGGTACTTGTGTGTGGACGTGGCCTCGAACAGGGCTCGATCGGCGATGTTCCCGGCGGCGTCCACGTGGCCTGCCGCCTTTAGGCTCGCAACGATCTCAGCCAAGCCGAGAGGATCGCCCTGGAGCATTTCGTACGAGTAGCCGGCGTCTCCTCGCCGAATGGCGGCACGCTGCTCGCCCCCGAGAACCATGACCGCAGCGCCTTCTCGGAACATGGCGAGTTCGACCGCCTCGTGCCTGGCCAACGCGTTTGCCAGCTTCTCCGGCTGGTTCGTGTGGAATTGCGCATAAGTGACGAGCCCGTAGGAGATCTCGACCACGTCGTTCGGAGCGGAGAGGGACTTGCGGGGCCGGAATCCCTCTTCAGCGAGATACGACTGGAAACAAACGCGCTCGCAACGCTGCAGGCCGTGGCCATGATCGGCGGTTATCGTGAAACGAACGCGGCCGGCTCGGTCGTACGTGACACGCTCGCAGAGCTTCTCGATCTCGCAGAGATAAGCACGGATTGCAGCTTCGCCCCCGCGCGTTCCCAGCCCGGCGGAACCGACGGAATAGGCGGAAGCCTGCAACTCCGTCGTCTCACGGAACAGCCGGTGCATGTCGCGTAGCTCTCGTGAGAACACGGAGCGAGGATTCAGATACGTGCCGACGGCGACGTTCTGCGGCGCGCTGTAGGTGACGGCCGTGATCCACGGTGCGTTCTCCCCGCGCATGTACACGTCGTTCCCGTTGCTCATCGCGTCGGTGTCACGGTCGAAGTAGAGCGCTTCCGCGGCGACGCAGCGCTTCGTATGGAAAACACGTGACAGCGCGATGTCCGTCATGGCTGGGAACGGACATACCACGCGCGCGGGCGGGGCGAAGAAGCGGAAGTGCCCCTCGTCGTACATCGCCTCTACGAGATCGAACGGAACACCGTCCAGGATGATGAGGAAGTGCGGCCACTCCGGGTGCTCGCCGAGCAGTTGGACCGTTTCATCCGACGTCCCGGCCGCGTCACGATCGAAACGCAGGGCCGTGACTCGGCCGTCCTTGATGTCCTGGAAGTAGTTCGGCTTCGGCGCACCGTCGATCGCGTAGGCCTTGCACGTCCCGCCGGTATCGTCGGAGGTTGTCTCCGTCGCGCATTCAGGCCAGTCGACGTGGTACTGGCAGCCGGCCACGCCCAGGACAAGTGCGGTGAGGACATGCGTTGCCAGGAGGAAAAGCGCATGGGTGCCCCGCCCCTTCCAGGGGTGGGGGACGGAACTGGTAAACAGATCAAAACTCAAACGGCATTCTCCCATCCCAGTCCATTTCGATAAGCGAGTCGTCTGCCAATTCATAATACCGAAAACTACTCCATCGCCATTGTTCAGCACTCTCCGCCAGTCCCCGGCGGATCGGGTTGTTGTGAGTGTAGTCCAGTTTCGACAACAGGGTGTCGTCTCTAACAACATTGAAATCATAACCTCGCGGTTTCCAAAATGGCCTGGGGTCCATCCCCGTCGCCCAGGCATCCAGGACGCGCGTGCCCAGGGAGCGATTCCGTCGCCACACTTCGCGCAACGCCTCCTTGCCATCATGCCCGCTGGCGCCTTTGAGCGTGTTCAGGAAGCTCGAGACTGATGTGATTTCGTCCGAGCCTTTCTCCTGCGGCGCGACCAACAGATGCACATGTTCCGGCATGATCACGTACCCGATCCACCGAATGTTGAATCTACCACGTACACGTTTCATGGCGTTGGTGAACGTCAGCTTGACGGTGTCGTGCCGAAAGAACTGTAGACGACGAAAGCAGGAGAACGTAATGAAGTGGATCTGATACAGTTCGTTGTGTCGTTGGAGACGACTCGGCATGACGAGAGTCTACTCCGTCAGGCTTCCGTCCCCCACCCCCAAAGGGGATGGGGCACCCAGTGCCGGTTCTCGGGGGATGGGGCGCCCAGCGCGAACAAGCCCCTCACTCTCTCGCCATCCGCCGCAACTCCTTCTTGGACTTGCCCGGAAATCGCTTCTTGAGCTTGTCGTACTGGGCGTCGGCGAGGTCCTTCCGGCCATCTCGCTCATACTGCTCGGCCAGTTGCAGGGCCGAGGCGATGAATCGCCGCTGCTGTTCCAGCTTGATCGCGCGGTAGAGCGGCTTATCCCCTTTGATGGCCTGGACGCGCTTCGCGCACGCGTCACCGGTCGGGCACTCAGGGTAGCGCAGCGCGATCCGGTCGAGCAGCTTGAACAGATCCAGCCACTTGGCGGGATCCTTCTCCGTTGCCTTCTCCAGCCGTGCGACTCTGGCAAACCGCTTTGCAGCCTCGAATTCCTGGATTGCCTCGATGGCCTTCGGGTCGTTCTCGATCTTCTTGATGAGCTCGACGGCCAGCTTGGCGATATTGGGCCGATCATCCGCGCCGTCGATCCCGCCGAGGATATTCGCGTATCGTGATTTCGTCTTTTTCGCAACGTCCAAGGCCTTGCGGTACTCGCCGATCTCGTAGGACCGTCGGGCTTCCGCAAGTTGACTCATTCCCTCGGCATGGATCTGCATCAGCTGGCCCAACGCGGCTTGGCCGACTCCCTGCTGGCCCACGAGGCCGATTACTGCTTTGAACTTGGCCTTCGCCCGACGGATGCGACCTTTCTCGATGAGTTGGATGCCCTGGTCATAGTACTTCTGCGCTTTCTGCTGCGCGGCCTGAGCCTGGCCGGCCGGATCGGTCGGGTCCTTCCGGCCTTTGCGATTCCACGGGCCATCCGGGGGGGGCTCGCGACGCCCCCGGTCGGTCTGCGCAAATGTGGCGTCAGAGGCAAGAAAGAGGGTGCATACCAAGACGAGCACCGGCAACGGCGTTCCGAAGAGGAGACGGCGTCGAAGCCGCTGGCGCATGATGGGGACTCCGCGCTACTCCGGTCTGTTAGTTCTGGGAGCGGTTTCGAAGATCGACTGCGTCCGCAGGAACCGCCATTCGCCTGGGAAGGCGTGGTAGGCGTGGATATGGAGTTCGTGCTGCCGCATCTCGTAGTCGATGAAGGAGAACGGCTCCAGACCCTGGACCGTCCACTGGGAATAGGGAACGAGCAGGCCCTTCCTCTTCGCATATCTCAAGAGGTCGCGGTAGGTTGTGCGGAAGATATGCTCAGTGGCCTCCTCGACCTGGCTACTGAAAATATACCGAACACTGTCGTTGAATCGGTATTGGAAGTCCCGCTCACCCCTGAACTTGAACTGGGTGACGAGGTTGCGGTCCGTCAGAAGGTCGTTGGGAACGGCGGTCAACTCGGTCACGAGCGTGCCATTCGTCTGGAGAGTCACAAGATGGTTGAGTCCGGTGATCCAGATGTCCACCTGGAAATTGCCGTATTCGATGTGCTTGTCCAAGTAAATATGGAACAGCTCGGGGTGGAGCGCACGTCGATAGAGGAAGAAATTCAGGTCGGTGCTGCGTTGTTTTGTGACGCCTAGTTCCAATTGCGTTTCCTTGTCCATCTTGCCCAGAACCACCTATTCACTAGTGGATAATCGATGCCATGCCGCCTGCTTAGGGCATTATATCTGTAAGTGTTCTGATGGAGCAACGAAATACTTGGCTGAAAACAAGCGCCTGCCCGTCCCGACGGCATCGATCAGTCGATAATCGCAGCATACACATAGACTTGTGGCAACCGCGGCCCACAAAAACATTTTGGCTGCCTGGCGTGTGGGCGTGGCTCTAGCCTCATGCCGCAGCGAGAGTTACACGGCAAAACAACCGCCGGCAGAACCCCGAAGTCCCCCCCGGTCGCCCTCAGGCTGCGGCGCCGGTTGCAGGAGCAGATCGCACGACTAGAATCCACTCTGGTTCTGTCCCGAAGGTGAGATGACATGCTCCACCAACCGCCCCTCCCCGCACGCTATGACGATCTCGACGACGACGCAATCGCACAGCAGATCTCCAACCGGAAACTCCAGTTGGGAAAGAGGTTAGTAATCCTCGGCCATCACTATCAACAGGAAGAGGTCATCCGCCACGCCGACTTCACAGGCGACAGCTTCAAGCTCTCACAACTCGCCGCGCAGCAGCGTGATGCGGAGTTCGTCGTCTTCTGCGGCGTGCATTTCATGGCCGAGTCCGCCGACATCCTCACAAATGACTCAGTTCGCGTGATTCTGCCTGACCTGACAGCTGGCTGCAGCATGGCGGACATGGCCGCCATCGACCAAGTGGAAGACGCGTGGGAACGGCTTCGAGCCGCGACGGACGCCCAGGTAGTGCCTATCACCTATGTCAACTCCGCCGCCGACATCAAGGCCTTCTGCGGCAGCCACGCAGGAGCGTGCTGCACGAGTTCCAACGCCAGAACCGTGCTCGAATGGGCTCTGGGGGACGAGAAACCCGATTCGCCATCGGGACGGCGCAAAGTCCTCTTCCTGCCCGACCAGCACCTCGGCCGGAACACGGCCTACGGCATGGGTTGGCCACTGGAGTCGATGGCGGTCTACGACCCGGACGATTCACAGGGGGGACTCACCGACGAGCAGATTCACGATGCCGCTGTGCTCCTCTGGAAGGGCCATTGTAGTGTTCACATGCTCTTTACCACTCGCCAGATTGACGATGCCCGAGCCGCCGACCCGGACATCCGCGTGATCGTGCATCCGGAGTGCGAGTGGGCGGTCGTGCAGAAGGCGGACCTCGCGGGGAGCACGGAGTACATCATTAAGACGATCGATGCCGCTGAGCCGGGCACGAGTTGGGCGGTCGGGACAGAGATCCACCTGGTCCAGCGTCTCGCTGAGCGTCACGAAGGCGTGAAGGCCGTGCGACTCTTGGCAGGCATCCAGTGCCTGTGCAGCACCATGTACCGGATCGACCCGAAGCACCTTCTGTGGGTGCTGGACGAGCTCGCCGACGGCCGCGTCGTGAATCAGATCAGCGTGGACGCGGAGACCCGCGAATACGCCCGCATCTCGCTGGATCGGATGTTGTCGCTCGTCGGCGACGGCGCTGCGAAACGCGCCGTGCTTTGATCGATCTCAGGAGCAAGGCGCAGAAACTCCCCGATTGATTGACCGGCGGGACGCCGATGCTTCCCAAGTGACCGTCGATTCGAGGTTGACGGCGTGGTCGTGGCTACAGCAGCAACACCTTCACGTCTCCTGGTTCCAACAGGCATCGGAGGCTGCCAACTTGGATCACGGGTTCGCCGCAAGGGGGCCGGATCTCGAGAAGTGTCTTGCACGCGCAGTGGCGGCGGAACCGGGCGGGCATGCCTGCAAGAGCGGCTCTGCGCCGGCGTCTGAAGTCGATGTTGGCAACGACGATCAAAGCCGATCGGCCGGCATCGACCTGCCAGCCGACAGCGAGAACGTACCGCTGATTGACGACAACGACCGGCGGGAAGTAGTTTCGAGCATCGGCAAGGTCGTCGATGAATCGCCGTCGCAGGTCGGCGGCGCGGCCCAGCAACGCGATCATGCCCGCGGCCCCCCTGTGCGTCCAATGCAGCGCGACGCGGTCGAAGTGGGCGAGCTTGCCGTAGTAGGGATCACTGCGACGCAGCGCGAATCGGCCTGTCGGCAGGGTGTCGAGGCCCAGATTCATCGGCTGTCGCTCGAACAACTCGAACCCGCTGTTCACGAACGGGATTGCCGAGGGCAGGAAGTTATTGAGCACGCCGATCAGCCGTGCGAACCTGCGCCCGCCGTCGCGCATGACGGCTCGCGGTGTGTCCGGTGTCTCAGCGGTTGCCAGCGCCGGCAGCGACGCCGCGGGCAGAATCTCGTGGACGAAGCGGTGCAGCTTGCCCTGTTGGTGTCGCGGCTGAAGAAACCACGACGCCCCGATGAGGGCATTGTATCCGTCGCGTCGGGCGGCTCGGTCGTTGTCGTGGCTCAGCTCCTCCGCCACAAACGCGAAGTCGGGATCCTTGCGGCGCGGCTTCTCGACGATCATCCGCTGCAACTCAGGCGGCAGCGCGTGGCCCATGTCCACCCTGGCCCCGTCGATGCCGAACCGCTGATAGAACGGCAGGATGTCCGCCAGCTTCCGCCAGAGCGGGCGGTTCGGGCGCCGACCGGGAAACTTGCTCGCCTTGATCGTATCCGTGAACACATAGGGCGGCTGTGTCGCCTCGTCGCGCAGGTGCGGCGCCGAGGCGACCGGATGATCGAGGAACAGTCGCAAGAAGGTCACGTCCGACCACGGCGGCTGAGGGTCGTTCATGCAATCCGAAAAACCCGGCGGCGTGATGACGCCGAACGCGCGGCCGATCTCTCCGAGCAAATCGCTCGGGGGCCTGCGGCGGCAGCGTTCAACGAAGTTCCGCCAGCGCTGGGGAGCCGTGACGCTCGGAGCGTGCCTGAACTTCGCCAGATGCGAACGGATCACCTCGTGACTGTGGATAACCTTGAGCTGCGAAGGCTTGGGGATCCCGCTCTCATAACCAGGCAGGAACGGCGGGCCGTAGCCAGGGGCCATGCGGACGTCGATCCAGTAGAACCACTCGGGATGATCCAGGATAAAATCGCTGTCGCGCGAGGCTGTCCGGGGGGCCAGATCGACCAGGACGCGCACACCCATCGCATGGGCGGCTTCCACAAACGCGGCGAACTGTTCCTCAATGCTCAGCCCGTCGGGGTCGAGCAACCGGTCGTTGAGATCGGGCTCCAATTCAAAGAAGTTTCGGGCGGAATAGGGGCATCCGATCTCGCCCTTGCGGAACGCCCGGCTGATCTTCGTGACCGGCAGCATGTAGATGGCGTCGATCCCCATTCGGACCAACAGCGGCAGGATCAGGATCGACTTGAGAAACGTGCCGGTCTCGGTCCAGTGACCGGCCAGAAGCCGGCCATCGGCGTTGTGGTCCCAAGCGGTGGCCGTCCGGACCAGCAGTCCGTAGATGTTGGCCTTGCGGATCCAGTCGCCGCCGCGGCGCATGTCTCGGCCATCCCGGACACGCGTAGCGGCGACTCTCCTCACATCCCGCGAGCGAGAGAGGCTTCGCCCTGCCAAACGCCGCCCGCCCCTGGCTGGCAGGATGATACGGTCCAGGCACTCGGCGAGGAATCGTCTCGGGTTTATGAGAGCGTCGCCCTTCTCGTCACGAAGATGGCTCGCGCCGGCGTATCCCCAGCAATTCCAGATCGAAGGAATCCGATAGCTTGCTCGGGACCCGCCGCGCGCAGAGCTTCTGAGGCATTCGACGAGGCGATCAAGACATTCTCGTGGCTTGTTCGGCATGTGGGGCGTAGTCTAATGTGCCAACCCTGCCGCGCACAACGGAGCAGCCGAACCCTGCGCAATCCCAGGTGGATATCTGGACTTGTCTGTCGAGCACAGTGTGATTACAATGCAGGTCCGGCCAGGTGCTCCGGACAAGCGCGGTTCCCCCCAGCTGCGCTCCGGACCCTGGCCCCTTTTCCATCCTGAACATTCTGAGCAATCAGGGAGCGAGACCCCATGGCTGACGAAGATCAGAAACTACAAATCGACGACGACTGGAAGAGTGAAGCGGCGGCAGAGAAGGAACGGCTGTCCGAGAGTGCCGAGACCGCCGAAGCTGCCGGGCCCGCCGGGATACCTGAGGCGGATTTCATTGGACTCATACAGATCCTCGCGATGCAGGCAATGGTCGGACTTGGCGGGATGGCCGGTCCCGGAGGGCAGGAGATTCCGCCCAACCTCGATCTGGCCAAGCATTACGTCGACCTGCTGGAAGTGCTCGACAAGAAGACCGCCGGCAACCTCACGCCCGAGGAGAAGCGGCAGTTGGACACATCCCTCCATCAGCTCCGCATGGCCTACGTGGAGTTGGTCCAGCGGGGCGGCTCAATCCCCCCACCCCCACCCGGCGCTGTGGGATAGGCGAGTGCCACTGGCGGCTTGCCCGCCAGTGTTTGCGCCTACTCGCGGGCAAGATCGCACTGGCGGACAAGCCGCCGGTGGCACTCTTGCGCATCAGGGCTGCTTGATGTCAGGCCATTCAACGAGCAGCCGGCAGGCTTCGTCCTGGATCTTCGTGAGCGGTCGGGTCTTCGCCGCCTGGTTGTAGTAGAACGCGAAGGCGAGCCACTGGTCGGAGTGCGTGTGAACATAGCCGGCGAGCGTCCGCACCCCGTTGATATACCCCGTCTTTGCGAAGATTCGGCCTTTCGTGCGCGGATCGCGCAGCCGCTTCTCGAGCGTGCCGTCCACGCCGGCGCACGCCAGGGCATCGCGGAGAGACGCGAACGCACCCCCCTGAGCCGTGTATGTGTGGTGCAGAACGCGTGTCATGGCTGCGGCACTGATTCTGTTCTTCCTTGACAGTCCGCTTCCGTCGTCAATCACGACTTGCTCCGGCGCCACGCCGACGTCATCGAGGAATCCGCGCAGTGCGCTGCGGCCCGACTGCCAGGACCCGATCGCGCCTTGCCGGCTGCCGAGCAGTTTCAGAACCGCTTCCGCCGTCACCCCCAGGCTGTTCTTGCCGCCTCTGGGAATGGCGGTTGACAGCGGCGTGCGGTGAATGGCGACGAGGTGGCAGTCGTTGGGAAGGCTCCCGTCCGCGCGACGGATGCGCTCTCTCACCACCTGCCCATGGATCGGGATCCCCTTGGCTGCGAGCACCGTCTTGAGCACGTACGCGAAGTACAGGCCCGGATCGCGAACCGTCACCGGTCCCAGCACGCCCGCTCTGGCGACCGAACCATTGAGTGTGATCTCGTCGGTGCCGCGAAGACGCGAGACCGTGGCTGTGTTCTTCTTCCCTGTCACTGCGTTGTTTCGCAAACTGAGCAGTGTATTCCCGGGAACAAACGAGGCCGTCGGCGGCCGGCCCGCCGCTCCCATAGCGACGCGCACGGACGTGCAGTTTGCGTTGAAGTTCAAGCCACCCACCGGCGCTTCGTACCATTTCTGGTATTGGTCTTTCGGCCAGTTCGGGTGGACGAACTGCTGGTCGAAGATCGAGTCGTCGATGACGAGGTTCCCCGGGATCTGCTTGACGCCGGCGGCCGTGAGCCGGCGAGCCCACTCGTGGAAGAGCGCGGTAATTGTCGTCCCTTGACGCTTGGCGATTGCCTCGTCGCCGATCGTGGGGTCGCCGCCGCCAATGACGACCAAGTCGGTTTTCCGGATGGCGAGAACCGTCGTGAAATCGTGCTCGGGCCCCATGCGATCGATTGCGGCCGCCAGGACGATCAGCTTCATGTTGCTGGCAGGTATCAACGGAAGTGTGGCGTTCCGTTCGTAGATCGCCTCGCCGCTCGGCAACATGACGACACTCGCGCCCATCTGCACTTTGGGCATGCCGTGACCCGTGAGGGTCCGATCGAGTTCGGCTCGCAGTGCGGCCTCGGCCGCGGGATTGGAATCGGCAACTGCGGCCCAAAGCGCGGGAGGTCCGAGTACCAGGAACAGCGACAGCGCAGCCGCAATGCGAAATCGACGGCAGCGGCCCGGGCGGTAAGTCCGATCATCAAGTCGGTTTCGGGGCATGTGATGCATGTTACGAATCGGTCGGCACTCCGCAAGTTTTGACTTGAAAAAGCTCTACCCCTAGACTCGATTGTGAGAGTTCCAGCGGTCTTGAGCGACGCGCGTGGTCTGAAGCACAGTGTCTTGCAAGCCACGTAGCGTCGGTCCCCTGCGGCCGACGTGAGACGCCGAAGGACCGTGGAGATTCTGGAAGCAGGGGTGGGCGTCGACCATGTCATCGCCGGACAAGGCCACGGAAATCACCGTCTTGATCGTCTCGGACGTCGATGACGTTGCGACGAGCGCCTTTTCCGCTGCGCTCGCTGAGGCGCGCGTGCGGTCGGAGATCGTTCCTGACGTGTATGCCGCCACAGCGCGGCTGGCGGCCGGGACGCCATTGTCCCATGTTGTCGTGGATATGCGTTCACTGGATTCCCAGGAGGCGGCCTTCTTGCGGCTGGTGCGGCGGTTCTACCCCGGCAGCGAGGTCGTCGTGCCTGCATTCGAGGGCGTGGGGGAACGACCGGACTGGGCCGCGGCAGGATTCGACGTTATGCCGGTCGATGTTGTGTTGGACAGGATTGCCACCGGCGGCGACGCGCGTGACGCCAGGCCCGATGAATGGGAAAGCAAGGCGGAGCAACCGGAGGAGCCGGTCTCGACTCCGACTCCGACTCTCTCCCGGTCTCAGCAGATTGACAGACGCGCATGTCCGACGGTCGTGCCCGAGCCGAACGCTTCTGATCACGAACGTCCCCACGAGTCCGAAGACGCGCGGGATTCCGAGAGCCGTGCGTCACCCGCCGTATCGCCGGTGGTCCAGCCCTTCTCAGACACCGTCCACCCCATCGGTGGAACCACGGACGATGCCGAAGGGCCTTCCCTGCACGAGGCCGTCCGCGAACGGATGGCTGCGGACGGTCCGCGAGATATCCGCCGCACACCGCCGCCCAGCGCCTCGTCAGGCTCGGCCGACGAGCCTCACCCCGTGGATTCGCCTTCGACGCATTCTCGCGAAGGAGATTCGCCGGGCGCGCCCTCTGGAGAAGGGGCGACGCCGGCGCCGTGGTCCCCTCGGCATTCGATGCTCTCACCTGAGGAGATGGACGCACTCTTGACGAACGATAGCGTGGACGCGGACACTTCTCCGCCGAAGCGAGACGCCGAAGGAGGAGCGGTTTGAAGCAACGGGCGCGCAACGCGGATCCTCGGTTATTGGTCGTAGCGGACCTCGAACGACTTGCGCCGATTGTCCGCGCGTGTTTCGCTCCGAACCCCATATTCGGCGTTCGCAGCTACCTCGCCGGCATCGCCGAGATTCCTCGCGCACCGACGCGCGGCGTGCTCGTCGGGCACGATCCGGCCTGCCGAAAACCCGAAGCGGCGATGGCTGCCTTGCGCGCCGTGGCAGGCGAGATCCCGATCGTCCTCTGTTGCGAACCTCAATATGAACACATCGCCCGTGGGCTCCTGAGCCACGGTGCGAACGACTATGTGATCTTCCCGCCGGAGCCGGTTGAGCTCGAGCGCGTCCTGGGCTTTCCATCTCATGCGACGCAGCAAAGCTGGATCGAGACGCCCACAGTTGCCCCCACGCCTTCCGCCGAAGAGCTTGCCCGACTGACGGATGTCCTGCCGAGGCTGGTCGCCGAGGACTCCGGCGTGTTGGATGCCATGGCGGCGCTCGTCTGCATCGCAGTCCGGGCGGAGAGCGCGACAGTCGTCCTGGACGGTCGGGCCGGCCACGCCGGTCGCGGCAACGCCGTTGCCGGTTCGCCTGCGCTCATAGAGCCCATCCTGAGGAATGAACAACGCGTCGGCCAGATTCGCGTCGGCAAGTCACTTGAACGGGGTTTCACACACGAAGACACTGCTAAGTTGCGCCACTATGGCGTGCTCCTCGGCCGCCTGCTCGAAGGCGCCGAACGCGCCGCGGAGTGGCGCAGGCTTGCCTTCACAGATGAGCTTACGGGCTTGGCAAACCGTCGTCGCGTGCTGGCAGTCTTGAACGACACCCTGTCGCTGGCAAAAAAAGCGGGCTCCACCGTGAGTGTCCTGTACTTCGACATCGACGACTTCAAACAATACAACGATGCATACGGCCACGACGCCGGCGACGAGATCCTCCGCGACATCGGCCGGCTCTTCACGCAGTGCACGCGCGACACCGACATCGTCGCGCGATATGGAGGCGATGAGTTTGTCGTCGTCTTCTGGGATCCGACCGGCCCGCGAGAGGTCGGCTCACATCACCCCAAGCGCGTCGCTCAGGTGCTTGAGCGCTTTCGCCAAGCACTGAGCCAGCATACGTTCCCCATGCTGGGACCGGCGGCCACAGGGCAATTGACGATCAGCGGCGGGATCGCCCACTTTCCACGGGACGCGCACGACGCCACCGAATTGATCGAGGCTGCCGATCGAGCACTCTTCCGGGCCAAGGACGCCGGCAAGAACCGATTCTGGGTGATTGGCAGCAACGAGTCCGGCCTCTAGCTTCACGCGCCCGTAGCCGCCACAGCGACACTCTGCGAAGACAAACAGGACGCGGCTATCTGAAGATCGGACGGATGGGGCCAAAAAACGCATTCGATGCGGCAAGGCAGAGCAAGGCTGGTGGAATCTCCTCTGCCGGTGGTTGGCATCCACAAGTGATATCGTTAAAATACTCTCATGGTGCCGTCGCATAGCGCCGCCACTTTGGACGCACTTGGTTCTGCGCGTTCGGGAACAGGACATGACGGTGAGAGCGGCAGTACAGGCGATCGACGGTAACCTTGTCCAGCACCACCTCGCGCTCGCGGCAGGCTTGCTGGCTGCCGACGGAGCCGATGGGCTCCTCGTTTTCAAAGAGTCAAACATTCTCGGCTTCTGCGGCGTCCCGTTGGGGCCGTCGGACCGCCTCGTGTGCGGGCTGATCAACGGAGCAGGCCAGGTCGGGTTTGTCATGCCGGCTTTTCTGGCCGACATGGCGACGGGGCTCGCAGCAGGCGCCGTGCTCTTCCCCTGGGCTGAAGAGGAGAATCCTTACGCCACTGCCGCCGCCGCCGCCACGCATCTCGGCATCGGCGCCGGCAAGATCCTCCTAGATCCCCACACCTCAATCGAAGCGCAGATGGCATTCGGCACGGCGCTGCCACGGGCCACCCTCGTGGTTGACCCGGGCATTATCCAGACTGTCCGGATCAAGAAATCTCCCGGCGAAGTGGAGGCGATCAGAACAGCCTGCCGCGTCACCGGAGAAATCTACGGGCACGTCGCCGAAGTACTCCGACCGGGCATCTCCGAACGTCAGATCAAACGCACCGTCGCAAGCCGACTCGAAGGCAACGGCTCGGTCGCCTTGTGTGAGCTCATCCAAAGCGGCGAGAACACGGCGAGCCCCCACCGCCCCACGAGTTCGCGCATCATCGGGCACGACGAGGTCGTAATCGTCGATCACGTCCGCGAGCGAAACGGCTACCTGGGCGACATGACCCGGACCTTCGCCACGGGCGATCCTCCCGCCGAGGTCAAGCGTGCCTACCGCATCGTGCGCGAGGCCCAGCGCGTCGCGCTGGATGCGATTCGCCCCGGTCTGACCTGCGAAGCGCTCGATCACGCGGCGCGTTCGGTCATCGAACGAGAGGGGCTGGGCGAGTACTTCGTGCACAGGTTGGGGCATGGCATCGGGCTGGACGGCCATGAGCCGCCATACCTCGTCAAGGGCAACCAAGGGTGCCTGGAACCCGGCATGTGTGTTACCATTGAGCCTGGCGTCTATGTGCCGGGCCGCTTCGGCATCCGCATTGAAGACGTCGTTGTGGTGACCGAAGATGGGTGCGAAGTGCTGAGCGATGCCGTGCCGACGGATGTGTCCGACTGCTTCAAGTGAGCACATCTCTTAGGGATGAGAGACGCGCGGCGCGGCGACGGCGGCCTCGAAGCCGTGTCTCGTCGTTTTTCTGGAGGTGTTTCACTTGTGGCTACGGTGATCGTGATCAACAAACCGCAGATGGGGTCAGGCGATGAGGAGCTTGGCCGCAAGATCCTCGGCACATGCCTGAGCAAACTCGCAAACTTCCCCGATCTTGAGGCGATTGTCCTGTACAACGGCGGCGTCAGCCTCGCGGCGGAGGGTTCTTTCGTCGCCGCAGAACTGAAACAGCTTTATGAGCGCGGTGTGGATATCGTTCCCTGTGGCACCTGTCTCGATCACTTCGGCTTGGCGGATCAGCTCTTGTTCGACCGGGCGAGCAACATGGATGAAATCCTCTGGACGCTCGCACAAGCCGACAAGGTCATCACGTTGTGACAGCGGCAGCGGTGGCGCGGCGGGCTGTCTTCCAGCCGCCTCACAAGTCCGAGCGTCAGGTTTTGGGGCGTTTCGCCTGTGGAAACGCACTGCCCCTGTCCTTTCCATGAGCGAGGCAGCCATCCGACTGACTTCTTGCAGCGTCACGAATCGCCTTCTCTACCAAGCTGCGTGGAGAAGAGCGTCGGCGATTCCTTCAGGGTCTTGATTCGGTCGCGGATCTTGGCGGCCGTCTCGAAATCCAGGGCTTCGGCAGCCGCGAGCATCTCCTTTTCCAGATCCGCGATCGATTCGGTTAGGTCGTAGGTTTCTTCGCTTGCGCGGATCGCGCTGCGTGCGGTCTTGCGTGCGGAGATCTGTTGTTCGAGGCCGGTGCGAATCGCCTTCTTGATGGATGCGGGCGTGATGCCGTGCTCCTTGTTGTACGCCTCCTGAATCTCACGTCTGCGGGCCGTTTCGTCCATGGCTTGCCGCATCGCTTCCGTGACTTTGTCGGCGTAGAGATAGACTTCCGCATCCACGTGCCGCGCACACCGGCCGATCGTCTGGATCAGGCTCGTCGCGCTTCGGAGGAAGCCCTGCTTGTCTGCATCCAGGATCGCGACGAGGGAAACTTCCGGCAGGTCCAGCCCTTCGCGTAACAGGTTGACGCCGATCACCACATCGAACTTGCCGCCGCGCAGCTCGCGGAGGATCTGCACGCGTTCGATGGTGTCGATCTCGCTGTGAAGGTAAGCCCCTTTGATGCCGGCCTGCTGGAAGTAGCTTGTCAGGTCCTCTGCGAGACGTTTGGTCAATGTGGTTACCAGCGTTCGCTGTCCGGCGGCGGTCCGCGCTTGGATCTGGTGCAAAAGGTCCGGCACCTGCCCCCGGGCGGGCTTGACGGTAATGGGCGGATCGAGGAGGCCGGTCGGCCGGATCACCTGCTCGACGACCTCGCCGCGCGTATGCTTTAGCTCGTATGGGCCGGGGGTGGCCGATACGAATAGCACCTGCTTCCACATTCCTTCGAATTCCTCGAAGCGCATCGGCCGGTTGTCCAACGCGCTGGGCAGCCGGAAGCCATGCTCGACCAACACTGTCTTGCGTGCGCGGTCGCCGTTGAACATCGCCCCAATCTGCGGAATCGTCGCGTGCGATTCGTCCACGATCAGCAGGAAATCTTCCGGGAAGTAATCCACGAGGGTGTAGGGCTTCGCGCCGGGCGGCGTGCCGGCGAGGTGCCTGGCGTAGTTCTCGATACCGCTGCAATAGCCGACTTCGAGGATCATCTCGATGTCGTACTTGGTCCGCGCGGCAAGGCGCTGGGCTTCGAGGAGTTTCCCCTCGTGGCGAAGGAACTGGAGCCTCTCCTCCAACTCCGCCTGGATGCTCGCGGCGGCGGCCTCGATCCGGTCGGGCGGCATGACATAGTGGACGGCTGGATAAACGTATAGCTGCTCATGCGTTTCGAGTGTCTTGCCGGTGAGGGGGTTGATGGTCGCGAGGCGCTCGATCTCATCGCCGAACATCTCGATGCGATAGGCGAACTCCTCGTACGCCGGGTAGAGTTCGATGACGTCACCGCGCACGCGGAACGTCGCGCGGTCTAGGACCGTGTCGTTGCGGTTGTACTGGAGGTCGACAAACTTTCGGAGCAGTTCGTCGCGTTCAATGGTCTGCGCAACATGGAGGTTGATCACGCTTGCTTTGTACTCGTCGGGCGAACCGAGGCCGAAGATGCACGAGACGCTGGCGACGACGATCGTATCGGATCGCGAAACGACGGCGCTCGTGGCCGCGAGGCGGAGGCGGTCGAGGTCGTCATTGCGCGAGGCGTCCTTCTCGATGTAGATGTCGCGGGCGGGAATGTACGCTTCCGGCTGGTAGTAGTCGTAGTAACTGACGAAGTATTCGACCGCGCTAGCCGGGAAGAGTTCGCAGAACTCCTCGTAGAGTTGTGCGGCGAGGGTCTTGTTGTGCGAGATGACCAGCGTCGGCTTGTTGAGCCGAGCGATCAGGTGGGCCATGGTGAAGGTCTTGCCGGAGCCGGTCACGCCAAGGAGCGTCTGAAATCGGCGGTTCTGCTTGGCGAAGCCTTCGACGAGGGCTTCGATTGCCGCTGGCTGATCGCCGGCGGGGACCATGTCGGAGGTTATCTGGAACTGGTTCATCCGTAATAGGACCTTCATCGGAGCTGTCCACCAGTCTATTGGCACGGCCGATAGGGCGGAAGGCGCAACCGGGCCTTCCGGCTCCGGGGCAGTTGGGAGTCTCTAGCATGCGTTAATCAGCCAAAACGGTCTGAAGAGCCCTTTTGACAGGGCTGGAAAGCCGCCTCAAAGCGGAGTATCCGCTGCGATTTGCCTCGAACAGCTTGCCCGAAACATTGACATCGCCCCCCCATCTCTGTGATAATCACTGGTGAGAAGAAGCTCCGGACGCCCATCTTTGGTTCGGGGAGGGGTCAACTCGGCTTGAGGGAGAGCCGGTCCTGTCCAAATCGGGTGCTTCCACATTTTATGAGGAGGAGATATCTGCACAGAGAAGTAGTGTCTGCGTAGGCGAGTCGCATAGTGGCGGTCCGACGTACGGGGATCGTTCGCTGTGAACGTACTCGGGAGGAATGGTCGGACACGGAAGGTGTCCACAGGTTAGAGTATGGGGTGGAGTGGCGAAGGAGCTGCGAGACCTATCGTACTCACAGGAGGAAGAACATAATGAAAAGAGGATTGTTAGTGTTGGCCCTTATGGGCCTGTTGGTCACGCCGGCGATGGCTGGCTTGGCGGCAACCCCCTTCGCGGGGCAGGTGAACCTCGCGACGTACAACGCTCAAACCGGCGTCTTGACAATGGGGCAGAGCAACCCGCGTGGAGTGCCCATCTACGCGGACCTCACGACTGTGGGATCGTACCTCAACCAGGGCACGAGCTCCACATATCCGCTGCCCGTTGGTGACGACATCCATGCCACCGGCGGCGGCACGGTCACCTCGTTTGTGGTCGGCTACTACATTCCGACTTCGTCCGGTACGGGACCGTTCACGGTCTCGTACAGCTTCTGGGGCGGCACCCCCACTGACACGGGGCCGTTCCCCGGCTACGGCGCACCGTTTCTCGGCGGCTACAACGTTGGTGGCCTGAACCCCGGTGCGTGGGCGGTGAACATCACGGGTGTGAGCGTTCCCGTCGGTGCCGACTTCTACATCGAGCAGGACTTCGCCGGCAACGGCATTCTGAATGGTGGTCCGTTGATCACTGGTAACTCGGGCGGAACTGTTGGCTACAGCAACAGCTACTTCACCCAGACGGGTTCCTTGTGGACCCTGTCGATTTGGGCCGACTTCTACCACTCGGTCAGTATTCCTGAGCCGGCGACGCTGGCTCTGTTTGGCATGGGCGTGCTCGTGCTCGTCCGCCGACGGCGCTAACGACGGCGCCAATCGGGTAGGGGTGCGATAGCCCATACCCAAAGAAACGACTCCGCAAAAACCCAGAGAGGCTGCTTCGCAAGAAGCAGCCTCTTCTTTGTGGTGCGGGCGGCGTGGAGTCCATTGACATGCGTGGCGGGCGGACCTACCATGCAGTTTGTTTGTTTGAGGTTTCATCTACTTCTATTCCTGCCTCCGCGGTGATCCGAGAATAAGTCGCCATGACAGCCCAGGCTCCATCGCAATCCACCCCTGGTTCAGGTCGCCGCCGTGGCCGTCCTTGGTGGCAATGGGCGCTGGGAATCTGCCTGATTCTGGGAGCGGTCGGACATCACCTCTGGACCACGGTGGGATTCACCCCGAAGTCTATCGAGATCTCACCCGAACTCAGAGAAGCTACCACAATGGTAGTCGAGCCGGGCGGTTTGGCCGGCTGCAACGTGTTATTGGTCACACTGGACACGACCCGCGCCGATCGCCTGGGCTGCTACGGTAACCGCAACATAGAGACTCCCAACATCGACGCCCTGGCGATGTCGGGCGTGTTGTTTGCCAACGCGATCGCCCCCACCCCGGTCACTCTGCCTTCACACTCGACCATGATGACCGGACGCCACCCAAAGAACCATGGAGTCCGGTTTAACGCGTTGGCACGTCTGGGAGATGAGGAACGAACACTGGCGGAGGTGCTTTCCGAGTCGGGTTACGCCACCGCGGCGTTTGTCTCGGCGTTCGTTCTGGATTCGCGATACGGGATCAGCCAGGGCTTCGAGACCTATGACCTCGACTACGAGCGTCGCTCGGAGCACTGGGCCGCCGTCGCCGAGCGTCCCGCGGACAAGACCTGCGACCAAGCCCTCGCGTGGTTGGACGTCCCCGGTCGGGGCGACCGGCCGTTCTTTTTGTGGGTGCATCTGTTCGATCCCCATTGGACCTACGAGCCGCCGAAACCCTACGCGGATCGCTACGCCGGCATGCTCTACGACGGTGAGATCGCGTTCGCCGATGCGCAACTGGGGCGGCTCCTGGATGCGTTGGACGAACTGGCCTTACGCGACAAGACGCTGATCGTCGTAGCAGGCGACCACGGCGAGTCGCTGGGACAACATGACGAGCACAGCCACGGGACTCTCGTCTACGATGCGACGCTTCACGTACCGTTGGTCTTGAATGCCCCCAGGCAACCGGGCGGCGGTGTATGCATAACGCGGCCTGTCGGGCTGGTAGACCTGATGCCCACGGTGCTGGCCATGCTCGGCGTGGCGCCCCCGGATGGGATGGATGGAGTGGATCTCACCCTCCCACCATCCGGCCCGCGTTCGCTGTTCTTCGAGACGTTTGAGGGCATGGCGGAGTACGGATGGGCCCCCTACCTTGGGGTTCAGCGAGGTGTGATGAAGTACATTTACGGCCCCGTGCCGGAGCTGTACAACCTCGCCGACGACCCCCTGGAACTCCACGACCTGATCGCTTCTCAGGCTCAGACGGCCGACGCGCTGCACCAGGAAGTCCGCGCCTTCTTTGGCGACGATCTCGAAGAAGCTACGTCGCTCGATCTGTCTTCGCGGATGAGCCCCGCCGAGCTGGCCAAGCTGCAGTCGCTTGGGTATGTGTTCGGTGGCGTCGAGGACAAAACACCAATGAAGGATCGCCTGGACGCGAGGAAGATGATCACGCTCCTGTACCGCGTTAACCAGGCGTTCAACCCCGCCGAAGAGGATTGGATCAACACCGGGATCGCGGAGGTGGAGAGCATCGTCCGGGACCATCCGGACTTCTATGTGGCCCGCCGGGAGTTGGGCGTGGCCTACGCGGTCCGGGGCGATCTGGAGGCGGCGGAGGCGGAGTATCGCCACTGTCTGGAACTGCGTCCGGACATAGTGATGGTCAAGGTATACCTGGCGGGGATCAAAGAACGGCAGGGATACTTCCAGGAGGCGATCCAGATGTACCGGGAGATCCTGGGGCAGGCGCCGGACGATGTCCTCAGCCTTCGCCACCTTGGCGCGCTGTTGCTCAGGACGCAAGTGTACGACCAAGCCGCGGAGATCCTCCTGCTCGCCCATGGTTTCATGCCGCAAGAGGCGGACATCGCCATGGAAGCTGCCACCGCGCTGGCAGAGATCGGACGTGGCGACGAGGCGATCGACCTTCTGGGCAAACTGCTGGAATCCTCGCCGCACGAGACCGCCGTGCGCACGCGTCTCACCCGACTGCTGAGGACCGCTCGACGCCACAGCGAGGCGGTTGCACTGTTGCGTGATGGTTTGCGCCTCTATCCCGACAACCTGGACATGGCCGCTAACCTCGCAATCCACCTGACCGAATGGGCCGACCCTATGGGGCTCGGCCCGCAGGAAGCGCTGGCGATTATGGAACGGCTATGCGAACAGACTCACCGCTCGAACGCCGGGTACTTGCATGCCTTGGGCCGGGTCTATGCGCGGTTGGGGAGGATGGACGAAGCGATAGCCGCCTCGACCGAAGCCCGGGACCTGGCGGCGAACGCCGGCGAGACGCGACTCGCGGGAACGATCGACCATGACCTGGCAGGCTTCACCAAAGCCAGAGCGGAGCTTGGCGCGCTGATCCCGGGGGGAGCTCCGGTCGAACCTATCGCGCCGTCGCCGATCGACGCGCAGAACGATGATGATTGACCGCGACCTCCGGCGCAGGCCAGCGATGAGACAACCCACACGCCTGGAGAGACTGACAATGCAGGGAATACTCACGGCGACGGGCGCCGCGGCGTTTCATCGACCCCGAGCCGCGTGGGCACCCTGTATGGCCTTGGCCGTGGCAGTCATGCTGGTTGGGTTGGGTGGCTGCCGACGCGACAGTGACGAAAGCGGGAACGCGCCGGCTGGTTCTCAATCAGCACTCAAGCGTGGCCGGTCGCCAAACGTCCTGCTCATCTCGATGGACACGACGCGAGCCGACTACTTGGGTTGCTATGGGAACACGACCGTCCGCACGCCACACATCGACCGCCTCGCGAAAGAGGGAACGACCTTTCTGCAGTGCAGCCCGGCGGCCCCGATTACGCTGCCCTCCCACTCCTCCATGATGACCGGAACCTACCCGCCGGTGCATGGCGTGCGAGACAATGCTGGCTACCATCTCCACGCGAACAACCTGACGCTGGCGGAGGCCGTGCACACGGCCGGCTACTTCACTGCCGCCGAGGTGGCGTGCTTCGTGCTGAACCGCGAGTTCGGACTGGATCAGGGCTTCGATCACTACCATGACAAGTACTCCGATTCGCAAACGGGCACCCCGGAGACTGCGACATCCAAGGTCACCTATAGGCGCGGGGCGACCATTACTGACGGCGTGCTCGCAGTTCTGCGAGAGCAGGTCAAGGAGCCTTTCTTCATATTCGCCCACTACTTTGACCCGCATCAGCCTTACGAGCCGCCCGAACCGTTCCGCCATCAGTACTCGGAGCCGTACCAGGGCGAGCTCGCCTACGCCGACGCCCAGATCGGGCGACTCATCGAAGGGCTGGACGAACTCGGCTTCGGCGAGAATACGTTGGTTGTCTTGACCGGCGATCACGGTGAAGGCCGCTGGCAGCACGGCGAGGAGACCCACGCCAATTTCATCTACGACACGACGATGCTCGTACCGCTCATCTTTCGGTGCCCCGGCCTCATCCCCAGCGGGCGACGCGTTCCTGCCCAGGTGCGTGTGGTGGACATCGCCCCCACTGTGCTGGACTACCTCGGCTTGCCCGCTCTGCCTATCGCGCAGGGCACCAGCCTTCAGCCGCTGATAACCGGTGAGCGGGACGATCTGGACCTCATGGCGTACAGCGAGTCCTTCTATCCCCTCATCAACTACGGGCTCTCGCAACTTCGGGCGGTGCGCTGCGGCGGGTGGAAGTTCATTCACGCGCCCAAGCCCGAGCTCTATCACGTCGCCGAGGATCCGCTTGAAGCGCACAACCTAATCGACAAGCATCCCGAACGGGCGGCAGAGATGCTCCAGGATCTGCGAGATCTCCTCGCAGAGCTGCCCACAACACTCGACGCGGGCGACGCGCATGTCGAGTTGTCACCGGAGGCGCTCGCTTCGCTGCAGGCTCTGGGGTACGTCGGCGGAACCACGAGCGCAACGTCCACGAACGGACCGGAACACGAACTCGCCATGTTCGATCCCAGGGGCCAAGACCCTAAGGATCACGTGGCCTTCATGACCATGGTGTCTCAGACGGTCGGATTGGTGCAGAACGAGGATGAGCACGCCGAGCAGGCACTCCGGGATTGTATCTCGGCAGCTCCCAATCCGGACTGCGAGCTGGTGGCGTACTTGCTACTCTCGGAACTCTTGGTCAAGAACGACCGTCATGCCGAAGCCATCGAGTGGCACGAGCGTGCTTTGCACGCCAACCCCGACGATGGGCGGGTGTGGACAGCGCTCGGGGAATCACTCGCGTACCTGAGGAGACTGCCCGAGGCGCTCGCCGCGCACGAGCGCGCCATGCAGTGCAAGCCTCTGTTCGCGCGCAGCCACTTCGCCTTCGCAAACGCACTGACGGCAAGCGGCAGACTGGACGAAGCCCTGACGCAGTACGGCAAAGCCGCAGCAATCGACCCGGAATGGGCGGCGGTGCATCAAGCGGTTGGGCTGGTGTGTGGGCAAACCGGCCGGATCGACGAAGCGATCAAGGCATACGATCGGGCGTTGATCCTGTCGCCGGACAATACCCGCTGGATCAGTGAGTACGCGGCGCTGTTACTCCACGCTGGACAGGGCAAAGAGGCATTGAGACTGTGTCGCCAATGGGTGCGGCTCACCCCGGACGATGCAGGCGCTCACGCCGGCATGGGAGCGGCGTTTTGCGCACTGGGGCAAGCGAAACAAGCCATGCCGTGCTTCGCCCGCGCCATCGAGTTGAATCCGAAGCTCACCTCCGCCTATGCCACGCAGAGTCGGTTGCTTTTCGAAGCAGGCCGTGTGCAAGAGGCGATCAAGCTGCTCCGTCGCGGCCTGGAATACGCCCCGCATCACGCCATCCTTGCCAACGACCTCGCTTGGCGGCTGGCGACGTCGGCAAATGCCGAGCATCGCGATGGCAACGAGGCCGTAAGATTGGCCGAAGACACCAACGAATTGACAGGCGGCAAGGACGCGAACGTACTCGACACCCTATCCGTCGCCTATGCCGAGGCGGGTCGATTCGAAGACGCCATCTCCGCGGCCAAGCGTGCCATGAAGTTGGCTCAAGAAGCGAATATGGACGACTCGGTGGCGAGGATCAAGGCCCGAATCTCGCTGTTTGAGAAGCAGCAGCCATTTCACGAGCAACCGTGATTGCCATAACGGGATCGGTGAAATGGATCGGCGGATGGCACGTCGATTCACGCCTGCATGTGGTGTCCGTGCTCGGGTTTGAGTTGACGGATGGCATTGGTTTCCTCCTCTGAGAGCACGTGCCGCATACCCGCCAGGCGGCGCCGCGCGATATCGATCAGCCGTTGACACCGTGCGTCTCGCTCAAGCGTTTCGGCCAGCCTCTTGCGGAACCGCTCCTCGCAATGGGTAATGCGGCTGATCGAGCACCCAAGCTTCCTGGCAAGTTGGCGGATCGACGTCTGTTCCGCCGGTTCGGGAACCGTCCATCGTTCTCGCATGCACAAATCCACAAGCTTGCGGTTTCCGTCGGTGCTGCGCGCCGATTCCCGCATTCGGGCGGCGACGTTGCAGGCCGCGTAATCGAGTCGCTCACGGACCAAGTCCCCAATCGTCGTCTCGTCGCCGGTGCGTGTAAGGCGCTGCGCGGCGAGTTCCCGCGAGTGACGCCTGTGAGGGCTGCTGCGAGATTCTCGCAGAGCCACCACCCGCGGCAACGGCTCAGGGCTGTGGCGATCTTGTTCATGGCTCTTGCGAAACTGCTTCCGCCGCCGCTGCGTCATGTAAGGGACGCGGATCAAGTTGTGCTGTTCATGTGCGAAGCGGCTCATGGCGTAGTGGATTCGGGCCATGGCAAATGCGGCAAAGACACCGTGGCGACAAGGATCGTGTGTCCGGACGGCCTCCATGAGCGCGAGACATCCCTCCTGAAACAGCTCGCTTCTTTCTCGGGCTGCTGTCGCATGTTCCACCAGGCTGTGTGTCCGCCGCAGTGTCAGATGAATCAGCGGCAGGTGGCTCTCGACGAGCCGCCGCTGGCCCGTGCTCAGGCTTTGTAGCGGCACGCTCCTTTCCTCGCAAAGTTGCATGGATGCACCCCCCTCCACACGGGGCTTGCCCGAGTTACTCATGCCTCGGAGTCGGTCGTTTGAAACGTCTGTAATATGAC
>JBDRKQ010000135.1:0-21349 GCA_043813895.1 Planctomycetota bacterium | reverse complement strand
CACGTACTTCATGTCATCCGCGCCGACGCCGGGCGTGCCGTTGGCGTCGTCGCAGGCCAGGAGGCCGCCGATGCCGCCGGCGCCTTGGAGGCCTACCGCTTGCTGACGCGCGCGGCTCTGATCATGCAGACCGCTGAGGTCGAGGCCCCAGGTGTACTTGCGGAGCATCTCGTTGTTTGCGTCAAGCTCCATCACCAGCAGCCAGCCGTGGTACAGGAACCGCCGATCGTCCGATGGCGTCGCGCTCCAGTCGCCAGCACCGCCGCCGGCTGCAGGATCCCAGTCGAACACCTGCTTCCGAACGCGGCGGCCCTGGTAATCATATGCAAACGCGAGCCTCTTGTCGCCCACCACCGGCGTGGACGCCGGTGCCACACTGATGAGCCGGTTCTCCGCATCCCAACCGTACACCATCGACCCGTCCTGGATCACGTTCCCGTCGTCGTCATACGCGAAACTCTCCGACGGGTTCGACGTCGACGTGTACTGGTTCAGGTCGTTGGTCGAGTACGTCGTCGCGCCCGCCGTGCCCTCGGTGTACGTCCACCGGTTCCCGAAGGAATCGTAATTGTATGCATAGGCCAGGTCCGCCTGCGGATTCTGCGGGTCGCCCGGGTCCGTGTTGTTGTAGCGGTCCGAGCCTGTCAACTCGTTGCGGTCGTTGTAATTGTAGATATCCAGGTGCGCCGCGAACGCCGAGCCTGTCCGCACGACCGACTCGCGACGCCCCAGCGTGTCGTTCACGTAGCTATACGTCGACACCGGCGACGGCCACCGGTTCTCCACGCTCGCGACCAAGTCACGGTTCGCCTCGTAACCCCACGTCGTCGAACCCTCCACCGTCGTCTCGTCAACCATGTGGTCGACGTGCTCGACCAGGTCGCTGCCCGCCAGGTAACTATACTTCGCCCCATACCCCAGCAGCCCAGGCCCCAGCACGCGCTGCATCCGGCCGTAGGCGTCGTACACGTACCCAGCCTGGTAATCCGCCTTCGGGTCCGCCACCGTGCCGACACTGATCCCGCCAAACCTGCCCGGCAAACCCGTCGCGTCCTCGTACTCAGTCGTGACGACCTTGTCGTACAACCCGGCGAGCGCCTCGCTCTCGAACTGGAGGGCGTCGTCGTACGTCAGCGTGTGCGTCCCGACGCCGTCGGTCACGGCAACCGGCCGGCCCAGGCGGTCATACGTGAACGAGACGGCGGGCGTGCCGTCGGAGTAGCTGACGCCCGTCATGTCGCCGGTATCTTCGTCGTAAGCGTAGTAGGTCCGCACAGGCTGCCCGCTGAACTGCCGCTCCCAGATACGCTCCTTGAGCTGGCCGCCCTCGGTGTAGTCGTACGTGACGGCCTTGCCGTCGTCGTACGTCCTGCTGAGCAAGAGGCCGGTGGCTTCGTGGTAGGCCCAAGTGGTTATCCGGGGGAATTGCAGCTTGTCCCTCATCTGGACTCGCTCGCCGTAATCGTTGTAGGTGAACTTGGCATAATATGGGACGTTCCCCTTGATTTCGTAGAGTTCGCCCCGGTTCGTGTAGGTGTATTCGGTCGTCTTGCCCTGGGGGTTTGTGATCTTCCACAGGCGGCCTTTGCCAACGCCGTCAGTGTAGTACTCGTACGTTGTCGTATTATTCGCCCCGTCGGCCATGGAAGTCACTTGCCCGGTATAGGGATCGTACACGGTCGTCGTCGTGGCGCCGTTGCGCGGACTGACGACCTGCGTGCGCCGCCCCAGTTCGTCGTAGCCAAACGTGTAGGTCAGGCTCGTCGGCGTCGTGGAGGATTGTACGAGCCCGTTGCGGCTGACGCTCACGGCGTCCATGTCGCTGTCGGGCGTGTCCGTCGTCTGCGTGACCAGCTTCGCGGCGCGATCGACCGTCGTGGTCTGCGTCGTCGCGTTGCCGTGGATGTCGAAGGACTCGCTGCAAGCGATCGTCCCCTCGGGCAGCCCGGTGAGCTGTTGCCGCGTGATGCCCGTGGTCGTGGGCACGTCGCTGTCGGTCTGGGCGTAGGTCTTCGTGACCGTCTCCAGCCATCGCTCGCCGGCATCCTCGATGTAGGTCGTCGTCGTGTCGGTGATTCGGTCGGACGAGGCGAGGTCCAGCGTGCCGTTGGCATTGATGTCCGAACCGGAACGCACGAGGTTGCCAACTTCATCGTACTCGTACAGCGTGTCCGCCGGGCTCGGCAGCGGCGTGGGGCCGCCCCCGCCACCGCCGCCCCCTTTGCCGCCAATCGGGACAAAGCTTATGTCGACGTTGTTGTTCTCCACGCGCACCAGCCGACCGTTGTCGTCGTAATGGTAGGCGGCCCCATTGCGGATATTGAAAGTGGGGTAGCCGGGCTTCTCTTCCGTGACCTTGCGGCCGAGCAGGTCGTACGTGGTTTTCATCCAGCGCGGCGAAGGGTCGTTCTTGATCGACACCTTCGTCCATGACTCGCCCGACGAGGAGGAGACGCCGTAGGTGTAGTGCTGCGCGACCACGGCATCGCCGGTAATGCTCTTGACGCGGCCATCGAGGTAGTAATCGGTGATCCTCTGACGACCGGACGGCAATGTTGCCGTCACCTTGCGGCCGCCTCCTGCTTCAATGAACTCGGCATACGCTGTAGTCAGGCCTGCTTCGTCGGTCTCGCTCACCATGTGGCCGGCGCTGTCGTACGTCCGGCTGGTGGTCAAATGTGGCGAACTCGTACCCGCGGGCGCGATCGTCGTGGTCTTCAACCGGCCGACTGCATCGTATTCGTAGGTCGTCACGATGTTGCCCTGGGCGGCATATCCGCCTTCCGCCTCGACACCGTGCTGAGTCTGCTGCTTCAACCGGCCCCAGGCGTCGTATTCATCGTACGTCGTCTCGATCCCCGCCGCGTCAGTCTCGGATTGGAGATGGCAGCAATCCCATATCTGGTCCGTCTCCGTCCCGTCGGATCGGATGACGTGCGTGACATGGCCGAACTCGTCGAATTCGCGGATTGTCCAGTCGATCCAATCGTAGCCGGCGCCGTTGTAGGCGTACGTCTGCTCCAGCACCTCGTTGCCGAATTCGTCCTTGACCACGATCTCCTTGGTCGTCTTTCCTGCGATGCCGGCAGGGCTGGTCAGTGTGCCGTGGACGACGATCTCGGCGTCGCCCAGAACGAACTGCCCGGGATCGCCACCCGGGTACGCACCGGTCTCGTAGGTGTAGGTGTCCGTTCGTCCGTCAGGATACTCGATCCTGGCCACCTTCTCGTCATCGCCCGCTACGTAAACGGTCTTCGTCCGCAGATTGGCTGCGTCGCCGTACTGGGCCGCCTGAGTCGCGCACCGTTCCACGATCTCGACCCTTGCCCCCGCTTCGTCCAGGTAGGCGTAGAAAGTCTTGGCCGTCACCGCGCCGAGCACCTTTTCCGTGACCGTGCGGGGAAGTCCACTGTCCACACCCGTGTCGAGGGGATCAATCAATCTGTAGCTGAAATGCACGGCGCGGCTAGAATCGGGGTCCGGGTCTTGCCCCACCTGCAGCGATACGTCCAACCAGGAGTGGACTTCAAGCGTCGTCCGACCACTCTCGTCGTAATCGTACCAAACCCAGGAGCCGTCGGGGTTTCTGACCGACTTGATCCGACCGATCTTTCCGGCCCCCTCGTGATAGTATTCCCACGTCGTGGTCGGTCGGGGGTAGGCCTCACCACCCCCAATCGTTCGCCGTGTGATCGGCGTACCCCAGTCACACTCCGTGTACTCGTCCTCCTGGTAGTAGTCCATGCTATCATTCAGTTGGATCCAATGTGTTCGAGTGATCGTACCGGAGCCGGGGCCGCTTTCATCAACGTGCTCGGTGCGAGTGTCCTCACCATCCCAGGAACGAAGTTCGGTCGTCCCCTCAATTTCGAGATCCGGGTAGGAGTACGCTTCCACCCACTCACCGCCAGCGTTCTTCAGCACCTGGAAGCTGTGTGTGCCAGTCTCGTCGTCGATATGGTAGTGGACGTACCAATAGAACTGGGGGTCTCCAGTGGTTGTGTAGAGCCCCTCGTACATGTCGCCGACTTGGTCTCGCGTGTAGAACTTGATCTTGTACGCCGGTTCTTCTGCGTAGATCGAGCCTTCCACCTCAATATCAGCAAGCACTTCCGGTGCCAACACCTGGCGAAGCATGCCGTTCCCCTCGCGAATGACATCCACGCTAGAGTAATGTGAATCGTCGAAATGGAGGGTCCACGGTGTTCCCAGCCATCGGTTGGGCACCTCCTGGCCGTTTCCGATGTTGACCACGAAACTGGACTCATAGATCCACAGCCTGCCCACGGGTTCGCCGGTTGGGAGCTTGCCGAGACTGAAGCTCACGTCGATGCTGCCCACATTCACCTCTGCCGAACCGCCGGCACATCCCGAACCGCTGCAATCCGTGCACTCGTCACCCAGCCAGAAAGGCCGCGTCAATATCCGTTTGCCCCCGTCGCCGCAGTCCGAGTCCTCCGGTTCCTCGGTGGCCTGAACGAGGATCCTCCCCTGTCCCCGGCCTGCATGGATGGTTCCTCCCGAGCTGATGGTCGCCCCGTGAGTCGGGCCGTGGATGGACCACTCGGTCTCGGTTCCCCATCCATCCACCAGGAATGCTACGGCCTGCGATTGCCCGTCTGCCGGGATGCTCGGCTCGCTAAACTCGACGTGGGGCTGAGTATAAGGCCTCTCCAACGCATCGAGGGCCGTGACCGCTACCGTCTCCGACACGGGGAAATCGTCACAGTACTCTCCCTCTCCCTCTTGCTCCGTATAGATGTAGTCGGTGTAGTCGTCGACAGTTACCTCGACCTCCCAGTAGCCAGGCGCGTCGGGCACAAGGATGATGTCCCGGTAATAGCGGTCACAGAAAGGATCATTGGGATTGGGGCAGGTGTAGGTATCGATAACCTGTCCGTCAAGTTTCGTTACGACCTGCCAAGACACGCCCTGATCGTAATGATGCTCAGGATTCGTGCAGACCTCATAATCGGGAACATCATCATCAAATGCGTCCGCTGACCAGCATACCATGTCTCCAACGTAAACACTGCCCCCCGTGGGAGGCAGACAGGCGCAACTGTCATCAACCCGTTCAACAACCAAAGTGATAGTGCCGGGACCGGCGCAGCACACCAGTACATCTCCCATCGCTGCAACCGCCACCGCTTCCACCGCCGCAGGCGGCAGCGTCAACCGCCAGGTCGCGTACGCCACACCTCCGATCGTCATCGCCATGATCATCAAGCAAACCGGCCATCCCTTCACTTGCTTCCACAATTGCTTCGGCATCGAAAGTCCTCCTGTATCTGAGTTTCACCCTATCGGTTGATTGTCCGTCGGCATCACTCCCGACGATGGGAAGCCGTGCCGATTCCGTTTCTTGCCGCTGGCCAGGACTGCTCGATCGCCTCGCTCAGCCGATCAAGCGTCTCGTGGGTCCGCTTCGTCTCGTACGCCCGGAACAGAACTTGTGTTCCCCGAATCGTACATCGATCCAGAGTCGCGCCTGCTCCCCATACCCGTATAACCACGTTGAGCGCGCATGCGCTCGCGCGGAACCACGGCTTCTGCTTGATAAACCGTTGAGTGTATCTGCCGGCCCATACTGATTGCTGCCCCGTTTGCACTTCCCGCTTGCGCGCACCTTACACGCCGCCGCACTGTCGCGGCCAACTGCACTTCAGTTCGAGGAACACACGCTGCTCAGCGCTGCCCGCGGGTTTCCCCCCAAACCCCGTGGAGGCGTTGTGCAGGATTCCTCCAAATCCTCCACCTGACCTCACCTTCACACAACCGTAGGCGTTGACCATCGGGGAGTCAAGTATTTGCGGACGTGTTTCTTGGGAAATCCCGCCGCACAGTCATGGGGGGGCTCGGCCTTTTCGGCGACGAGCAGAGCCGCCCGTCGGTGTGGCGAAAACTGCGTCGCTCCCCCCTTAACAAACCCGCAAGTTGTTAATGGAATTTGTTAAAAAACAACTTTTTTCGCCGTTTCCAGGCCCCAATCGCCGTTTTTCGCATTAACAGAGTTAAGGCCCAAGATCCCGTTCCACACTCCGTCGCAATGGATGCGACACACACCAAGACCGGGGCGGGCATCGCCGCTGAGAACGATCGCAAGGCCGCGGAGGGCCACGTTCCGAGCGGCTGGACGCCCGAGTCGTGGCGTCGCCGCCTGCACCAATTGGCCGACGCCTGCGGGCCCTACGTCCCTGACAAGGCCGTGCAACTGCGAGTGTGGGCCGACAACGTCAAGGTCGATCCGCCGGCACCGTTGCCTCCATCCATCCCCCTATCACCGTCCGTCTCCACCCCACCCAGGAACTTCGAGAGGTACTGAGGATGACGAAGCAGTGCACCAACAGAAACACCAGGGCAGGAGCGAACGAAGAGCGCAGCGAGTACATCACGCTGACGCAGGCGGCGAAGGCAACGCCCGGCCACGTGTCGTCAGCATCTGTGTGGCGGTGGGCCCGCAAGGGACTCCGCGCACGCAACGGTGAGATCATCCGCCTGCGGCACATCCGCATCGGCGGCCGCGTCTACACCAAGCGCGAATGGCTTGAGCAGTTTCACGAATACGTAGCCGAGGCCGACCTGCAGAACGCCAACTGGCAACACCCCAATCGCAACAAGGAGATCACGGAATTATCCCCGTCCCACAAGCAGGCGGACGCGGAGTTGACAGCCGCCGGGCTGTAACAGTGCGAGAGGAATATGCATGTTTCACAAGGCAACCAAAGTCGGCACAAAACTCCGATGCGCGATCTTCGGACCCGCCGGCAGCGGCAAGACATTCACGGCGCTGCGCATGGCCGGGGGGATCGGCGGCCGCATCGCGCTGATCGACACCGAGCGCCGTACCGCGAGCAAGTACGCCGACCGGTTCGACTTCGACGTGTGCAACCTCGGCGACCGGTCGATCGACGGCTACCTGGCCGCGATGCACGAGGCCCGCGACTACGACGTGCTGGTCATCGACAGCCTGACACACGCGTGGCACGAACTCCTGAACGAAGTGGAACGACTGGCGAGGGCGAAGTACCGGGGCAACACCTTTGCCGCATGGTCGGAAGGCACGCCCAGGCAGAAGACGTTCATCGACGCTCTGTACGATTCGCCCTGCCACGTCATCGCCACGATGCGCAGCGCAACCGAGTGGCAGACTGTCAATGACGGCGGTCGTGCACGCCCCCAGCGCGTGGGTCTCAAGCCTGAGCAGGGCAAGGGCATCGAGTTCGAGTTCGACGTGCTGATGCAGCTCAGCCCGGACCACGTCGCCGAGATCATCAAGGACCGCACGGGGGGATACCAGGACGCAGTGATTGACAAACCCGGCGAGGACCTCGGCCGCAAGTTGGCCGAGTGGCTGAGCACGGCGACGCCGATTGCCGCCGCCGGTGGCGATGCGCGCCGTGCCGCCGGGGGCACCCACAACAACCGCAACCAGATACTGAAAGGAACCAGATGCCGTACGCATGGCACGAAGAAGCAGAAAGAGAAGCCCCGCCCAAGGCGGAGCGAATCCCCTGTTGCAGCAATCATCGTGTGCGAATCGCCAAAGTCGTACACGGTGGCAGGGACGGCCCGTTCATGAGCAAGAGCGGCCATCCACAAATCATGCTGGTGTTCCAGGACCGCGAGGCGCGCGAGATCACGCAGATGATCACGTTGTCGGAGACCGCGGCCTGGGTCTTGGCACGCATCCTGGGCTGTTGTGATCCGCCGGCGAACCTCGCTCGCATGGAGTCCGACGGCGTCGAACCGGAGCACTTCGCAGACGAGGGGTTCGCCGATCGCATCCTGCTTGACCGACAACTCAACATCGACGTCGTCGCGAGCAAGAAACCGGACTACCCGGACGTCGTGCCCGTCAAGCTCCCGCCGGCGGCGACGCAGCAGGCACCCAGCACCGCTTCGCCATTGCCGTCGAACGCACCGCCTGCAGCACCGCCACCACCAGCAGCTGTGTCGCCCTCGTCATCGCCGCCGGACGTCGCGCCGCCGATCGGTCTGACCAAGGACGAGGCGTGGGCGAAGGTGCTGGCCGTCTGGGAGGACGGGACGGACGAACTGAAGCAACTGCGCAATCAGGCCTGGCTTGACACGATCGAGAGTGTCGGCAAACCGGAACCTGAGTTCACGCCCGCGGACTGGCTCACCATCGCGCACAAGATGCAGGAGAAGGCCAACATCCCATTCTGATTAGAGGGAACACGATGACACGAACCTTGTTTGACATCACGGCCGACATGCGGGTGCTCGACCAGCTGCTCGACGAATGCGGTGGCGACGTCACGGACCCGAAAGTCGAGCAGGCGGTCAACGAATGGTTCGACGAGCTCGACGCCGACCTGGAGACGAAGGTCGACAACTATGCTGCCCTCATCACGACGTTCCTGGCCATGGCCAAGGCACGGAAGCAGGAGGCGGACCGGCTCGCCCTGCGGGTCGCGGTGGACACGAATGCCGCGGCATCGCTTAAGGAGCGATTGAAGATCGCGCTACAGGAACGCGGCATCCCGAAGCTCGAGACCCGTCGCTACCGCGTGAGCGTCGTGAAGAACGGCGGCAGGCAGCCGATCGACATCCACGATGCCAAGGCGGTTCCGCGCGGCTTCTGTACGCACATCCCCGAGACCTGGGAGCCCAATGCGGAGGCGGTCCGCGCCGCCCTGGCGGCCGGCCGTGAGGTGCCCGGCGCTGTCCTGATGGAACGCGGCACACACCTGCGGATCAAGTAATGGCAGAAGGCAACATCATCATGCTGCCAGTCGAGCAACTGCGACGGGACCGCATCTCGGTCCAGGTCCGCCTGAAGCTCGAAGACGCCATCGTGAACGCCTACATCGAGCGGATGCAGGCCGGCGACAAGTTCCCGCCGGTGGTCGCCTTCAGGGACGGGGCCGTGTACTGGCTCGCCGACGGCTTTCACCGTGCGGAGGCGGTCGAAGCCCTCAAACGGCGGATCGAAGCCCGGGTGATCGAGGGGACGAAGGAGGATGCCGCGTGGTACGCCCTGGGCGCGAACCGTCCGAACGGCTTCCGGATGTCGACCGGGGACAAGGAGCGGGCGGTCAAGCGGGCGCTGAAGATGCGGCCGGGCGAGAGCAATGTGATGATTGCCAACCACGTCGGCGTAAGCGACAAGACCGTCGGCAAGTACCGAAAGGAAATGGAGAGCATCTCGGAAATTCCGAGATGCTCGACCAGGACAACGGCTGACAACCGACAATACCCCGCCCATCGTCCGCCACCCGCGAGCGATCCGCCGCCGAAACCGCCGGACCTTCCGCCCCCGTCCAGGACCGCCGATCTGCCACCGCCACCACCAACGGCCACACGTGACCCGCCCCCCAAGGCGGTCACGGACCGCGTCGGCAACGTGCTGACGGATCCCAAGATCATCGCGGCCTTCGAACGCGATCACGAGATTGTCGAGCTTTGCACGACGCTCAGCCGTCTCAAGACCACAGTTATCAAGCGACTGGCCGAGGACGACCCGCTCTACGCGGAGATCGTGCCGTCGCAGTTCGAGGTGGATTGCAACAACGTCCGGCGCTGGCTGACGCACACGCGGCCGTACGCCCTGTGCCCCTACTGCAAAGGCCAGGGCTGTCGGGCCTGCCGCACACGCGGGTGGACGAACGAGGCGACGTACAAGGCCGCGCCGCCGGAGTACAAGCGGAAACCCTGACCGTCCGCCCTGGTGTGGAATCGTGAGAGAGAAGAATGGTTGACACGCACGTAACACCGAAAGCGATTGATCGGCACGATCCGTACGCCGGGCCTGGCGCGTATCGGCTCAAGCCGGGTGAGTGGCAGGAGCGGTTCCGGATCGAAACCACGCGGTCGCTCTCCGACGGCGTGCCGGTCCTGACGGACCCCGCACTGATCGCCGAAAGCCGTGAGCGAGCTCGCAAGCACGCCTGCCACAAGAAGGTGCTCTAACTCATGCAACTGCGTCCCTACCAGATCTCGGCCGTTGAGCAGACGTTTGCGGCCTGGAGGAATGCTCAGGCGGTCCTCGGTGTTGCTGCCACAGGTCTCGGGAAGACGATCGCACTGGCATCCATCCTTGCCCGGCATCCGGGCAGGACGATGATCATCGCCCACCGCGAGGAGTTGATCTTCCAGGCCGCTCAGAAGGTCAAGCTCGTCACGGGCATCGAGGCCGACATCGAGATGGCTGACATGCGCGCCGCCGAGAGCTCGCTGCACGGCAAGGCCCGCGTGGTCATCAGCACCATTCAAACCCAAACGGCCGGCAGCAACGGCGGCCGGATGCAGCGGTTCGACCCGCACGAGTTCGGGCTGCTGATCGTGGATGAAGCCCATCATTCCACGGCGGTCTCTTTTCGCCGCGCGATCGACCACTACCGCCAGAACCCGGACCTGCACATCCTGGGTGTCACCGCTACGCCGGACCGGGCCGACGAAGAGGCGCTCGGTCAGGTCTTCGACGACGTGGCGTTCGACTACGACATCCGGTTCGGCATCGAGGACGGGTGGTTGGTGCCGATCGTCCAGCGGTCGGTCCACGTCGACGGCCTCGACCTCAGCGCCGTGCGGACCACCGCCGGCGATCTCAACGGCGCTGACCTGGCGAGCGTCATGGAGTACGAGCGCAACCTGCACGAGGTCGCCGCGCCGACGATCGACCTCACGGCCGACGGCCGAAAGACGCTCATCTTCGCCGCCAGCCTGGCCCACGCCGAGCGCCTGTGCGAGATCCTCAATCGACACCGGACCGGCTGTGCCCGCTGGGTCTCGGGCAAGACGCCGAAACCCGAGCGGCGGCAACTCTTCGACGATTACGCGCGGCGCGAGTTCCAGTACCTCGTGAACGTCGGCGTCGCAACGGAAGGCTTCGATGATCCGGGCATCTCTGTCATTGTCATGGCCCGGCCGACGAAGAGCCGGGCGCTCTACAGCCAGATGATCGGCCGCGGCACGCGCCCCGTACCGGGGTGCGTCGACGACCCGGACATGTTCGGCTCGGGCGCGATGCGGCGTGAGGCGATCGCGTCGAGCGGGAAGGCCAGCCTCGAAGTCATCGACTTCGTCGGCAACTCCGGTCGTCACCGTCTCATCACCACGGCCGACGTGCTCGGCGGCAACTACAGCGACGAGGTGATCGACCGTGCCCGCAAGACCGTCGAGCGTGACGGCCAGGGCAACGTGCTCGAGAAGCTCGACGAGGCGCGGCGCCAGATCCGGGAGGAGCGCGAGCGGGCCAAGCGCGAGGAGGCGAAACGCCGGGCCCACCTGATCGCGGGCGCGAAGTACCGCATGGCCGTGGTCGACCCGTTCGACGTCTTCGGGCTCGAACCACAGCGTGAGCGAGGCTGGAACAAGGACCGGCCGCTCACGGACAGAATGGTCGCCCTGCTGGAGAGGCAGGGCATCAACACGCGCAATCTGACCTTCACGCAGGCCAAGCAGCTCATCGCCGAGATCACTGGCCGGTGGGATGCGGGCAAGTGCTCATACAAGCAGGCCCGGGTTCTCGCGTCGCGCGGCTTGCCGACGTCGGTGTCGCAGGAGAAGGCGAGCGAGTGGATCGATGCAATCGCACAGAAGGAAGGCTGGAAATCCCGCAAACAACACCGTCGGACCGAACAGTCGGTCGCGGCGACAGTCACCGCGGAAAGGTATTGAGGAATGAACGAGAAGTCGTTCGCACAAGAGTTGAGGGACATCGAAACCAGGATCATCGGCTACATGCAAGGGCACCAGCGTCCTCGGTCTATCATCCGGGACGCGAAAAAGGCTGCGGCTGCGCTTGCCAGACTGGCGGCCGGCGTCTCGGTCGAGGAATCGGACGCGCGGCCGAATGCAGCGTTGAAAGACCCGCAGATGACCTTCGCAGACGTGGCCCCCGTAACAACATGAGCTACCCGTGGGTACAAGCCGCAGAGCGACCGCCACCGCTCCAGGTGGAGTGGCTGCGCGTGTCACGGCAGCGGCCGTGTCACGGTCTTTCGGAACAACGTCGCCATGATTCACCCTTTGCGCCTTACGCGGCGCGATTCGATGCCGAAGTGCTCAGCGAGCGTGTCGGCAATGTCCAGCCGCAGGGATTGCTCGCCGTCGCGAAACTTTCTCAGCGCGGCCCGCTTGACGCCCGTCTCCCGTTCGATGCCCAGCAGCGTGGGGGCGTTGGCTATTGCTTGACGTAGCAGCTCGGTCATCGTCGGTCTTGTTCTTGAATGTCGCATGACATAAGTATACCACACTTCCCGTGCCTGTCAAATCTGTCTGCCGATGGCGTCCCGTCCCTGAGAGGGCGAGGACTCCGCGTATTCAATCACCGCCTGTGTCACTGCGTCCGGGTTGTCGCCACCTAATTCGTTTCGCGCACCTAAGGAGGTGGAGCCTGCGCGAATAGCATTTGGGAGCCGGAAGCGGTAGGGATTGCCCTTTTTGCCCGACCCGCTCATTGCCCAACTTCCCGCCGACGCGCCGTGCTTCAGGTCGTTTTCGATCGTCCGCTTGCCGGGTCGAGGGATGCCATCACCCTCGGGCCAGGCGTCGCGAACCTCGGCAGCCGTCATCCCCGGTTCGTCCGCCCGCAGAATCTCGCGGATCACGCCCAACCGGTCCGTCTGCCGTGCATCGCCTTTCGTCCCTACCGCTCGATAGCCCTCATCCGTCAATTCGATCACGAGTTCATCCGGCGTTTCGTCAAACCGGCTGTACGCTGTCAGCGTCCGCCGCCGATCCTCACGGCGAGAAGCGTCAAAACGGCGCAGCTCCAAGATGATGTCCACGAAACCGGGAAGCGCCCCCGAGCCCCGAGCCGCTTGGGCCTCCCCCGCGTCGCCCTTGCGGGGATGGTGAGCCAACAGAACGCCCGCGCCGGCCTCCGTCCAGGTGTGGAGCGGAGCCAGCGCCGTCAACATCTTCGATGCGTCGTTCTCGTTGTCGCACGGGAGCAAGGCTGCGATGGTATCCAGGACGATCACGCTGTACTTCCGCTCACGGATCAGCCGGGCGATATGCTCCACAAAGCCAATCCAATCCCGAAGCGCCGGGCGTCCCTTGAACGGTCGGCAGAGAAACTCGGCATGGTCGCCGATGTTGAGTTCGTCCCGGCGATTCGCCCACAGTGATTTGCTTTCCTCGCTCACTATGAGAACCCGACCCGCTTCAACGGGTTGGGCGAGTTCTCCGCCGTCGCCCATGATCTGGATCAGGCGCGAGAGCAGCGTGGTTTTTCCGCCCTTCCAAATGCCGCTTAGAAGTGTGACGTGCTCCCGTGCGATGTATCCGTGCCAAACCCAGTCAATCGCGTCCCCCTCTCCGAGCTGGGATGCCGGAATCGGGTCGGGCAATTCGATTCGCGCAGGCTTAGGGTCTATAGGTGCGCGAATAGCATTTGGGGGCATCGGCGGCTTCCGAGTCGGGTCGGCCCCGTCGAGGATGCAGGCGATATCGGCGTCGAGAGTCACGCGGCGCCCCCCCCATTCGGCCGGAGCCCACGCACCCGCGGGTGGCGGTTCTGCCGCGTGAAGCAGGACAAGCACGTCTCGCAGCGGGCGAGCGTATCCAGCGCCCCGCCCAGGTCGCCGTCCGGGCCAAGTCGCAGCTCTGCGAATGCGATGTCCGTCATCCGCCCGATCACTACGAGCGGCCAGTCACCGCGTAGCGGACACCGCCTCGGCAAAAAGTCTACGATACGAACACCGAGGAGACGACATACCGGGAAGCGGTCGCGACCTTGAGTTTCGCCGGTGGTTGATGTATCATCGGTCCGCCAGTAGTTTGAGCCCCGCTCCGCGATGCCCGTCGCAGCGGGGCGTTTTTCTGTCGGTCTCATCAGTCGCCCCCCTTGCCTTGCTGTCTCGTCAGGGCATCGACCACGGCGGTCAGGTCGTAGCGGATCACCTTGGGCGACAACTGCACCCTTGGGATCAATCCCCGACGCGACCACACCCGCACAGTTTCTGGTCGTACGCGCAGCCGTTCGGCCAGTTCCTTGGCGGTTAACAGTTCCTTTGCATGGCTCATATCGTCCTACTCCGGGTAACGCTGTACGGGGGCAACACGCCCCTCCATTCCCGGCGCATATGCGCAAAAGTACGCGCATACTGAGCGCATACTGCTGTTATTCAAGGAGTTACATCGCGTATATTTGGGATGATATGCGCTGTGTTATTCCGCATCGGGATCGCGTTGCGGTCGCTGGCGGGATGTCAGGCGGTCAGAGCGTTGGCCGAGTTCCAACCGGTCGGGATTGATAGACTTAGCCTGTTTAGGAGGCTCGGGATTCAGCTGACTGAGTCCACTCGCCACGACGTACTGCTCCATCCTGGCGATCATCCGCGACACTTGGCCCTGGGAGTAGAGGGTCCCGTGTTCCTTGTTCAGCTCATCCGCGATGCGCTGTTGGGTCCAGCCGACCAGTTTAGACAGTTGGAATGCCTGTCGATCATGCGGGCCGAGCTTCGGCGATGTTATGTTGGGTCTGTTTCCGAGCGGTTTGTCGGCCGGATCAGCTGACTTGACAGTAGAGTCTTCGTCAGAAGCCAATGCTCCCTCCGTGAGACGAAACACGAGTGGGAATGAATAGCCTACACGGTTGCGAGTCAGCCATTCATCCAGTTTGAGATCGTCTTCGATCTCGCCCGTCTTCGTGGGCGAGGAACCCTGGTTGAAAGCCTCCATTCCGCCGTTGGCGCGAATGAGCCCCGCCTTGAACGCCTCCAGGATTCCGGCATTGATCTGACTCTTACCGATATCCGGCCACACGTCGTGCAGGCCGTCCTGAATCGTCTTTATGTCGCCGCCACAGGAAGGCCCCGTCTGCTCCAGGACATCTTCTAGGGCGCCTGCGTAGCATCGTTGGCCGCTGTCTTCAGGCCATTTCTCCACAGTGCGCCTGTAGGCAGTTGTCTCCATCGGCCTCAGAATACTGACGATCTCAGGGATTACATCATCGATGCGGATTGGCTTCAGCCGGAAGTCTGCCCGTTGCTCGACCGCCATCTGTTTGTACTGCCGAAACCGGTTCCTAGCACCGTGTATGACCGATCGGAGATCAGGACATATGGCAGTCAGCGCCGGATGTTCCAGCACATCCAACGAGACCTTGTCAGGCCCGAACCGATAGTCTGCCGGACCGCCGCCCTGCTCGACCTCAGCTCGTTGTTCTTTAGGCAAATCCGCAACGGAGTACCCTTCCATGAGACGGAAGCTGATCTGCACGCTGGCGGGTAATTCGAGCTGCGCCCAGAGATCGCTTCGCACAAAAGGCGGAAGCTGTCGCGGCAGGCTCAACCGGAGAAACGTGAAGTCCACGTTCCAAGAGTCGATCCCGCGTAGCAAGTCCTGGCGCGAGTGCTCGTCGGCACGGCGACGATGATGATCGAAGCTCAAGGTGAATGCGTGAAGGGCCTTGTTGAGGTCCCCCAGGCTTCTGAAGAAGCGACGCTGCAATTCTCTGACGTCATGCGTTGGGATCTTCAGCGCCATCTTCATTACGCTCCGTTGCCCGCCGTCCTTCCAGATCATACGGCGGGACGCCTGAGCGGGGCACCGCCCCCTCGACGGTGGGGGAAGTGGCGCCCCCTGAAACTTCAGTTTTGGCCTTGCCCCGCCGACGATCTCGATGTACACTTAGATTAGTCGGTGGACGAAACTCGGCTCCATGCCGTGTGGCCTTCGGGTCCTATATCCCCCGACTTTTTTTATGGGTCCCTGGCATCCAGGACCAGCGGCCTTCCTTTCCCGTAGTACACGCCTCCCCTGCCTCCCAGGGTGTGATCCAGATCATGGACCTCGCCGACGAGCGGCCAAATGAGGTCCACGTAGCGCGTCTCGCGACGCTCGTAGAATCGCTGCAATGCCCACAGGAAGTAGTCCACTGCCTGCAATCCGGCGCTGTGGGCCGGCGTGCTCGACGAGACGTGCGTTTCCGATGAATTCGCGAAGCCGAAGTTGCGTTGGAAGATCCGATCCGCCTCCTCCAGGGCGGCCCGCAGGGCTTGGGTTCGAGGCTTCGCCCCGCGTTTGGCAAAGCACACGTTCACTCGATCAGCGGTCCCGTGGAACTTACGGAACAACTTGCTCACCAGTGCGTCGTACAGCTCGGAGTCGCGATAGCGGTAGGCGCTGTCAAGTTCGTTCCGGCGCCGCACTTCGGACACGAGTTCCCGCTTGTCCCGCACCACGGCGTAGAACCGAACGCGCTCCCGGCTCAGCAGCGTGAACACCTCGCGGCGCACCTCGGCTGGGTCGTCCTTGGCGTGGAACGCAACGGCCGTCCTCTTCTTCTCGGGTCGCATGGACGGCACGCCCTTGAAATACGGATCGGCCAGGAGGACGGCCCGCAAGTCCTCCAATCGCTGCGACAGCCCATCGGGGTCGTCCACGTCCAGCTTGCCCAGGATGAAGTACTTCGAGCAGCCCTCGGTCCCAACGTTGACTTCGCGCTTGGCGCTGAACAGCACGGGGTCGCCGGCTTCATCGACGAAGTAGTGCAGCACGCTCTCGTTGGCTTCCGGGCCATCGGGCATCACTCGGCCTTCTTCTCGGCGACAAACGCATCCGGCCAGCCGCCGTGGGCTTCGATGACCTCGTCGATCTCGGCCATGATGCGGATGGTATCGCTGAGGGCGACGACGATTTTCTGGTAGTGGGCGATGTCCTCGTCGGTCAGCACGCGGCCGGGGCGGGGGTTCTTGCCGCCTTTGGCCTGGCGATCCTTGAGCCACTTCTCGCAGACCTGGTAGCCGCCGATGTGGAAGTTCCACACCTCCTCCGGCACGCCCCGGAAGCCGTGGGTCTGCTTCTTGTCTAGCCAGACCGTGCCGCCGGCGTAGCTCACCTTCTCCACGTCCGGCTTTGCCGGGCCCTTGTAAGTGCTAGTCGGACTCACTAACTGCGGAGACTCCATCAGATGCGACATGATCGCTTCACTGCCGAGGCGCGCGAGATCGTGGAAAAGGTCCAAACTAGTCGGGAGGGGAATGCGTGGAAAATCGATCTTTAGAAACTCGGCATAACGTGTGCGGTACGAAACGCTGTGGAAGATTGCATAAATGTAGCCGAACACCGATTCCGGTACCGCTCCCGCTGCGTCTGAACACAACGATGCATCGATGGCGGCGATGAACGCCGCGGTGAAGTTACTCTGACGATCGGATGAGAAGGCGTTCTGAGGATGCAGCCAGAGCGGAGCGAAGTAATCCTGGCCCTTATTTCCCAGATAGAAGGTGCCGTGACAAATCGGAATCCGAGAGACTCCGAAGTGAGATACGGACTCGCCAACGATCTGCCTATTGAAGATCATGCCAACGTTGTGTCGATTAACGACATGCTGCATAACCTCACGTCGTGGATAGGCGAGAAAGCCTTTCGTTCGTCCCGTCCAATACGTAAACCGCGTATCGAAAGGGCGATAGAGAATTGGCGACAAGAACTTCTGGCTAGGTCCACTGCCCACGAGGTCAACTCGCGCACCAGATACCGTCCAGTCCCGGCCGTCTGGACCGAGATCAAAGCGGGCACGCGCACCTTCGTCGTCGAGGCCGACAAACTCTTGGATACGCCTCCACATTTCCGCCTTCGAGAAGGCAACACAAAGGCCATCGCGCTTGGTCTGGATGCCGGACGACACGGTCTGGAACACATCCCTGACCTGTGGCCATGCGTAATACTCAGCAGATGCAATATGCGCCGCCCCCTCAGAAAACGGAACCCATCGGAAGTACGGTGAACAAGGCTTCAGTTGCATGAGCGCGGTATCGATTGGCTCTTTCGAGAGTAAGTCAGCATATTTCTGTGCACGTGTCCCCACCCGCGATGCAAATCGAACGCCTAGATTCGAACGTGCTGTACAGAGCACCACGATGGCTACACCCTGCTCTATCTCGAACACGTTTTCGTCGGCGATATTGCCTTTCACGTCTCCATTGAGATCGACAACCGTACAACACAAGAATGTCGCGGCAAGATGCTCGCGCATTCTTCGCTTCGCAATCCCGTCGAGGAAATCGCGATTGATGATGTATCCGATGGTGCCGACGCCAGTCTCTACACACTGGTGCTGTGCAAACCGAAGGAATTTCCATTCTTCTCGGTTTAAGTCGATCTTCGTTTCATTCAACCCTCGCTTCCAATCCTCTAGCTTCTCCATCAGCCAATTAGGCTCGCTGATGGATGGCGAATATGGCGGGTTTCCAATTACCACCGTAAACCGCTGATGCCGCTTCACGTTGCTAACGGCTTGGGCTTCGTGGGCCAGTGCCGGGGCCATTTGTTCGAAGGTGTCGGAGAAGTCGTGCGGAGGTTCCAGGGCGTTGGTGAGATAGATGCGGGCACGGTCCTGTTTGGTCAGTTGTCCCCACGCATTGAACCTCGTCGCCTTGATGGCAAGCCCGACCTTCATGTGTGCGATGGCATAGGGGGCCATCATCAACTCGTAGCCGTGGAGCCGGGGGAGCAGGTGCTTTGGCACATACTCGTTCCAGAGCTTCGGGATGTCGTACATCTCCGTGTGGCCCTGCTTCTGCCACTTCGTGACCATCGTCTTGTGGATGATGTCGCTGACCTCGACGAGAAATGTCGCTGTGCCGGCAGCGGCGTCGAGGATTTGGACGAACGGCGTGGCTGGATCGATTGGCCTATTTTCGAGCTTGTGCGTTTTTGGATTGACGACTTCGATTTCGGGGAGTTTGAGGTCTTTGTGCTTCTTGAGCATCTCGCCCCAGGTCGTTGTGTCCGCCAGCCCATCGGCCAGGCCGAACTCAGTCTGGAGCAATTCGTGGACGGAGCGGATGATGTAGGAGACCACGGGGCGGGGCGTATAGAAAACGCCGCGTTTCATTCTCTTCTCGGGGTCGTACTGCTTGAGGAACCGCTCGTAGAAGTGGATGACGGGGTCTTCCTCGGGATTCCTGTCACCGAAGTCGCGCAGGATGGCCTCCATTTTCGCCTCACGGAGGGTATCGACCACGTCGTTGATGCCGAGTTCATCGAAGTCGATGTGACCGTTGCGGCCCTTGCCGTTTCGCCGGCCGCCGACATTCAGGAAGGACTCCATGAGTTCCTTGAGGAAGGGATTAGTGATGGGCACCATGTCGGCGAGGTTGCCAGCGACCAGACCGGCGGGGCGCGACGCACGGGCGGTCAGCAGGCCGTAGGTGATGGTCTGGGCGTACATGTCGGCGAAGTCGTCGTCCGACAGGTCGTGGATGAGCGCTTCCTTGAAGGTCGTCATGAGCTTGCGAAGCGGGCCTTTTTCGGATTCGACGGTCAGAACCCGATTGGCGCGCTTGCGGATGGCGGAGGCAAGTTGCGCCATGCGGACGGCCAGGGCCTTGGAAGTGTTGATGACCTCGCGATGGCGGAGGGTGAAAGCGGAGGACCACTGTGAGCGCCAAGCGTCGAGAGCGGTATCGTCTTCCGGCCAGCGAAGTTGCTCTTTGAGCGTCGCGTGGGCATGGACAAGATGGAGGACAGTGTCCTCGTCGTCCCAACCGAGCACGCGGAGCGCCGGCAGGCCGGCGTCGTGGTCGGCGTCCTCGGCGAAGTGGGCGAAGGTGATGTCGCGATGGTCGGCCTCGCCGTAGGAGGAGATGAACAGCAGATCGTGCAGTTGCCACGCCGCTTGTTGTGGCTTGTTGGCTGATTGACGCTTCTTGATGACCAGCGATCGAAGAATCCGACGCAGGGCCACAACGGGAAGCCGCTTGGGCTCGAAGTTGATGAAGAAGATGCCCCACTGCTGCTTGTCTGTGAGTGGCCGGAGTTGCTTGATCTGCTTGATCTTGACGGCGGCCTTGGCGTCCAGGCCGAGTTCCTCCGGTTCATAATCGAACGTCAGTTCGTCGAAGTCGTCGGAATCGATGGGCCAGTCCAACTCGTCTCTGAGGTACTTGACGAGGGAGGGAAATGTCTTGATCCGGCGAAGGCGGTCGCGGTCGGCCATGCTCATGTGTGCTTGTCCTCCTCTGAACAGGCCACCCTCGTGTGGCTTCTAGTCCTTCCTCATTAACTTGTTCATGGCCGCGATCATCCCGGGCACGACCGACAGCAGAACTTCGGGGCCGGGACGGAGCTTCCCGTTGGCCGCGCGAATCTGGATGCGGATCGAGACCTCTCCATAGCCCGCGACCTCCGCGGGAATCAGGGTCGTGCGAACGTGCTCTTCGATGAGGGTAGCTGTGTCTATGAATTCATGCCCGGCCGAATCGGTCTGTACAACATCCATACTGAGGTCCTCCCTTACGACATCTCCATCCACGCCTTCAGCACCGGCTTGACGCCGATGGGGGCCTGGACCTGTTTGAGGTACGTGTTCTTGATGTGCTTTTCGATCTTCGCGCGAATTTGGGAGAGTGTGGTCCGCTCGATCGCGCAGTGGCGCGGCGTGTCGGGTCCGGATCGGATCAGGTCCACGATGTCGCCGGGATCGTCGGCAATCTTCTCGGTAGCCAGATCGAACAGATACCACTTCGTGTCGCCCGCCTCCTCGGTCCACAGGCTGAGTTCGCCGGTGTTCATGTCCCGGACGTGTGTCGGCCGGGCGGGCCGGGCGTAGCAGAAGAAGACGGCGCAGGCATCCGGTGAGGGGTGTTTCTTGCCGCTGAATACACGCAGGGGCAGGCCGCTGAGGCGTTCTTCCAGGCCAGGATGGTCCTGGAGGAGCTTCTGATACTCCAGGTGCATCTGCTCGACGGGCGTCGTCGTGCCCTCGTAGGAGCTGTTGAACTCCTTGAGGGCGTCAAAGTCGTCTTCGGGGCGCAGTAGCTTTCGGCCCTCGATGCCGAATGTGCGGGAAATGCGCAGGGTCTTGTGCGCGACCTTGCCGTACAGCCGCAGCAGCCTGTCAAGTTCGTCCGGCGGGAGGAAGTTCCAGTAGGCGATCTTGCCGCGGAGCTTCTTCTGGTCGGGGTGGTCCGCGACGAGCCGGGTTTCGACCTCGGGATTCATGCGGCGATCGACACGGCCGATCCGTTGCATCAGACGCACGGGGTTCCAGTGGATGTCATAGTTGATCAACCGCGTTGCGTCCTGGAGGTTCAGACCCTCGGACAGGACATCCGTGGAGATGAGCACGCGCGTCTCGGGCACGCCTTCTTCCTGAAGGCCGGCGGATGATGAGCCGTTGTAGTAGGGTGCGAAGGCGCGGATGATCTCCATGCGGTTCTGTTTCGTGGAGCTGTCGATCTGATCGATGCCGTCGATCCCGTTCTCTTTGAGTTGTTCGGTAAGATACTTGGCGGTGTCGGCGAACTCCGTGAAGAGCAGGACCTTCTGCTCCTTCATGACCGGGTCGGACTTGAGCAGCTTGAGGAGGGCCTTGAGCTTGTCGTCGTGCCGGGGCTTGAACTTGCCAAGCTCTTCCAGGAAGCGG
>JBDRKQ010000134.1:0-10950 GCA_043813895.1 Planctomycetota bacterium | reverse complement strand
GTCAGAGCATCCTGAAGATCGGCGTAGGCCGCCGCCCAGGTCTGCCCGTTGCCGCCTGGCGTGGCATCGTCGTCGACGTAACGAATGTCCGCATAAGCAGGGGAGAGCACCAGCGTTGAGAGAACCAAACCGACCGTCGTGAAGTGCGAAAACATCCCGAGACCTCCTCGTCAAGGACACATGATCAAGATGCCGTGGTTGTGTGAGACGGGCGTACCGCATTTGTGGAGGACGGACACGCCGTTCGGCCAGAGCGGCCTGGCAACAGCGCTTCCGTCCCGAACCACCCGACTCCACCGAGTATACCGACAACCAGACGGTGTGTCACGGATTCGGGACAGACGGCAGGTGCATGGCTTGCTCAGGATCGGTCGCGCGCTCCGATTAAGTCCTCAAAAGGGATTGGGATGCCTGTGTTCGGGCTGATTATGGGGCCGGTGACCGGATCGGTGCTGCGACCACAATGAGCGGTTGTCGTCCATAGTGATGGCCGTCTGGGCGAGCGCTGGCCGCTTGCTGACGCGCGCGGCTCTGATCGTGAGCGTTGACCGCTTGCTGACGCGCGCGGCTCTGATTGTGGGGCGAGACCCTACATGATTGTGAAGTACACGGACGTTGCGTAGTCGAATAGCCGGGGGCTCAGGTGCAGCGGGTCGCCAAGGTACAGACAACGGTTTCTCACTTGCAGAAGCAGGTCACGTGGTTGACAGCAACGGAAGGGCCGGCCCGCTTTCCTGTAGTGCGTTTCGATGAGATATTCGATGGCCTGCTTCGCGGCCGAATCGAGCTCGATGCCGATTGACGGGCCGACAAGCTCGAACAACTGACGGAACTCGTCCGCTGTCGGATCGACGACGTTGATCTTGTACGGGATGCGTCTCAGGAACGCCTCGTCGCAGAGTTCCTTTGGCTCCAGGTTCGTGGAGAAGATGATCAACTGGTCGAACGGGATGCGGATTTTTTTGCCGTTCGGCAAGGTCAGAAAGTCGATTCGCTTTTCCAGCGGCACGATCCACCGGTTGAGCAGCTCGATCGGCGGCATCCGTTGTCGCCCGAAGTCGTCGATCAGGAGCGTGCCCGTGTTCGACTTCATTTGCAGCGGGGCCTCGCAGGTCTTGCTGACCGGATTGAACTGCACCTCGAGGGCATTCATCGTGAGCTCGCCGCCGGCCACGATCGTCGGGCGTCGAATCCTGATCCACCGTTGGTCCAACCTGTCGGACTTGACGATGGAATTGCGCTTGATTGGAATCGCCTCGTGGACCGCAGCATCGAAAAGCTTGATGATGAGTCCGTCCACGACGAGGCACTTGGGGATGTAGACTTCGTCGCCAAAACACTTGGTGATGCGCTCCGCGATGCTCGTTTTTCCGTTACCGGGGAAACCGTAGAGGAACATTCCGCGGCCGGAGTTGATCGCGGGGCCGAGCACGCGGAACATCTCGTCGCTGAGCAGCAGGTCGCTGAAAGCGTTGCGAAGCTCCTCCTCGCGCGGCTGCTTGGCCGTGATGGTCTGGGCTGCGATGGACTCGATATAGGCGCCGACCGGTACCGGGGCGGGTCCGACGTACATCGACTCCAGCATGTACCGCTGTGCACGATCGCGGCCCATGTCCGTGAGCGTGTAGGTGAAATCGCCGAGCGACGCCGATTTGATGTAGACCACGATCTGCTGCTGCTTGAGCTGCGAGAGGTAGGCAATAATCGGTTTCGGGGGCAGGCAGAGTTCACCCGCGATCTCGCCGCCGGTGGCCGAGCCTACGCCCATCAGGTACTTGAGGATCAGGGATTCGACGATGCCGGGGTCAAGCCCGGCTTCCTCGAATGTGGTCGGCTCGACGGGCGCGAACGGCCCGCTTCCTGACGATTGGATGGCGGTTGGCCGAAGGCCGAGTGACGGCTCAGCAAGACTTGGCTTCTCGGGCGTCGCTACGGTCATGCGAATGCTCCTGACGCGGTTCGGCAGTACGCTCTCAACTCCTGCGTCGGTCTGATTTGTGGGAGGGGTTAGCAGGAGTTGCGGCATGACGAGGAGATCGGCCGGTGGCGCGTTGTGCTTGACGCGGGACCGGCTGCGCGCCAAGCTGACGAGCTGTCCGATAATCTGAGTTGTGCATTCGTCGGCGGACATCACCGCCGACGGAGTGCGGCAGTCTAAGCGCACGAGGAAGGTCTGCAGGCGGTAACATGGCAACACTTGACTACCGAACCGCGGGTGAATCGCACGGACAAGCGCTGGTGGTGCTCGTCGAGGGGATGCCTGCGGGCCTGATGATCCGCCAGGAGTCGCTGGACGCGGCACTCCGGCGTCGGCAGGGGGGCTACGGCCGCGGCGGGCGGATGGGCATCGAGAAGGACCGCGCGATTATCCTGTCCGGCATTCGCAACGGTCGCACGATCGGCTCGCCGATCGCGATCCAGGTTCCAAACAAGGACCACCGCATCGACGAAGCCACCGAGGTGAATCGACCGCGGCCGGGCCACGCCGATTTCGCGGGCGCGATGAAATGGCTGACGACCGATTGCCGCGACGTCCTGGAACGTGCCAGCGCGCGCGAGACCGCCGCGCGTGTTGCGGCCGGGGCTGTGGCGGCGATGTTGCTCGCCGAGTTCGGGATCGACGTCGTTGGATACGTTGTGCGCATCGGGCACGTCGCAGCCACATACGCCGAAGACGCGACGGCCGCGCACATTCGCCAGGCCTGTCATGGAAATGATGTGAGTTGCCCCGATCCCGCTGCGGCCAAGAAGATGATCGCAGCCATCCGGCAGACGAAGCAGGACAAAGACACGGTTGGGGGCGTGGTGGAGGTCAGGGCGTTCGGGTTACCGCCTGGCCTCGGCAGTTGTTCGCGGTGGCAGGATAAGCTCGACGGCCGCTTGATGGGGGCGTTGGGATCGGTGCAGGCCTTCAAAGGTGTCGAGATTGGCCTGGGCTTCGAGTCGGCCGGGATGCCGGGCAGTGCCGTCCACGATGAAATCGACTACGACGCCGGCCAACGGCAGGCGCACAACCTCGGCTTTGTGCGGAGGTCGAACAACGCAGGGGGGGTGGAGGGGGGTATGACGAACGGCATGCCGCTGGTGATCAGGTGCGCGATGAAGCCGATCAGCACGCTGATGCGTGGCTTGGATAGTGTCAACCTGAAGACACTTCGGGCGGAGCGTAGCGACTACGAACGCAGCGACATTTGTGCGGTTCCGGCTGCGAGTGTCGTGGCCGAATACGTCGTCGCATTCGAGTTGGCCAGGGCGTTTCTCGAGAAGTTCGGTGGCGATTCGATGGCGGAGGTCAGGGCGGCATACGATTATTATTTCCAGTCCGCGCGCTGCCTATCGGAGTCCCAGGGGTGTACCGAGGACGGTGAGCCTGCGTAGACTGCGTCCGGGATTCCGCGGCGCAGCGATGCGGGCCGGGCACGTACGATTCAGGGCGGTGAACGAATGAACGTGGTGCAGCGCGGCTGCCGGCCGCAGCCGAAGTGCGGCACAGAACACTGGCGGGCAGGCCGCCAGTGGCACCCGTCGTGAAGAAGAAGAGAGAAGGGCGTTCTTCATACCATGGCACCGCACAGGAAGCTGTTGCTCGCATTGACCGTCCTGCTAGTTGGCGGCTCACTGAGTTGGACGGCGGCCTACGGCCTGCACCTCCGCAGCGAGGCAAACCGGGTCGAGGTCGAGGGAAACCTGAGCGCTTTCTTCGAGCTTCCCTGCAACGTCGGCCGCATTCGTGGGGACACCTTTACGAGCCGGGCGTTCGAGGACGTGGAGGTATGGCTGCCGGACCGGCGAGACCGCGTCTTCCATTGCGAGGAGGCGATCTGGCGTGAAAGTCATCGCGGTGGCACTGCGTGGAATGAGCTTGATCTAATCCGCGGGGTTCTTCTTTTGGGCACGGACCGTTGGCGCAACGAGGACTATCGCCAGGTGTTCCAGTCCGGGCTTGGTCACGATTTCGAAGATCTGGACCTGCGTGAAGTCTCGCTGGAGGATTTCGAGATCGCCTTCGATCGTCACGAGGTATCTGTCCGGTGTAGCTCTACTTCCGGCAGAATCGACATGACCGATCCGACGGACGGCATCGCCCATCTCATTGCCTATGAGTTGAACGGGTATCAAGTCGGCCAGGGCGTCCGGATCGACGCGAGGTTCCTGCCCAAGAACGGCGTCGAAGTTTCCGAATTCGTGCTGACGCTGCCGGAAGTCCCGCTGGCCGCGATCGGGTTGGACACGGCGCTCGGGACCGAAATCACGACGGGCAGGTTCGCCGGACGTATTCAGTACTGCAAGACGCCCGATGGTCACGAACTCTGGCTTGACGGCGTTCTGCACGACACGGATCTGGCGGAGCTGACTCACACCTTTGCCCTGGGTCCGGTCCACGGGCGGTTTTCGATGACCGTCAATGGGGCAAGAATCAGCGGCTCAGTCATTACACACTTCCGGGGCAGTGGAGCGATCTCTGAGCTGTCGCTCTCAGGATTTGGCCCGTTGTTCGGGGTTCCGACGTTTTCGGGAACAGCTTCGTTCAACCTCGATGTGATCGACCTCGCGCTCGGCCACGTCAACCGCTTGCGGATGGACGGCGTTATCACGGGCCTCCTGCTGGACGAGTGGCTCGGACTGTTCGGCCGGGGTTCCGCCACGGGAAGCATGGTCATCCGTGTAAACAACCTTGACATTGTGGATGACAACATGAAGTCCGCGGACATCGAGATCACGGTGCTGCCGCCTGAGGGCGAGGCCGGCACGATCGACCGCACGCTGTTGCTGACTGCCGCGGAGAGGGCGACGGGATTCACGTGGCCGGAAGCGGTTCCTCAGGACATCCTGCCTGAGCACGTCGAGTATGCCGAGTTCGGCGTGCGGTTGCTGGTACGCGATAACCGGCTGCGAATCCTCGGCACGCACGGGAAGGACGGAGACACAATCCTGACGATCAGGCTGTGGGGCAAGCCGTTTCCGATCCTCCATGAGAGACCAGACACCATCGATCTCCAGCCGCACATCCACGGACTGGTCGCCCGTGCGAGGTCTTATGATCCTGCTGAGGTGCGAGACTGGTGGGAATCGAGACTCCGACGGGGCTCTGACGGGGGCAGCGTGGAGCCAATCCGAGAAGAAACGGAAACACCGGGCCCGCCTGAAGAGCCGTGAATGCCGCCCGCTGATTGGGATCTGTTTTCAAACGGCATGAAGGCAGTGCCGCCGTGCCGTCCCTCGGTCGCACAATTCACAAGCTTCGTTCGCCGCGTGATGCCGCCGCCGGGGCACTCAGTTGTCCGAGCAGAATCGAAGCGTCGGCATAAACTGTTGCCGAGCAGGGGGTGACAGGGCCGTGGCGTTCATGTAGGATGCTCACTCTGCTGGAGGACCTGGTGCACACCGCCGGGTTCTCAGAACGATCATCTTAGGTATTGGAGTTCGAGTCATGGGACGGACGTTGGTTATCGATGGTGGGCATTTGAAGAGATTGATGGGCCTTTGCCGCGTTCTTCGCACTGGAGGCGACCTGAACGTGCAGCGGTTGCAGGCCAAGCTGAAGATGTCCCGCAGGACGATCTTCCGAGACCTGAACGCCCTCGAGGAAATGGGTGTCGAGATAGAGCTGGGTGAGAAGGGGTATCGGATCAAGCACAGCATCGCGGCATGCAGGAAGATGCTCGCCGACCCGCAGACAAAAGCGCTAGGCAAACTGCTCGACGACTGCCTTAAGTAGCAGTCAGCGCAGTCAAGGAGCCGCGGACTTCAGTCCGCGCGGCTGTGCCCGCCGAGAGGGCTTTCGCCTCTTCGGGCGGCCGCGCGGGCTGAAGCCCGCGGCTCTTCTCTCTTGTGGGACGATCTGGCGCTATCATGTTGTCGATGTTCGATGGCGGACACGGCCCTATGCGATCGCCACGAACTTGCGGATGTTGCGGATCAGTCCTTGGGTTGTCTGCTTCTTCGACAGGTCAAACGGCAGGAAGGTGCCGTGGCTGTGGTCGCTTGCGAGGATGATCAGGCGATCGAACATGAGCGTGAAGCCCATTTCCTGCGGCTGGTGTCCGGTGATGAAGATATCAGCGTCGAGAACTTCGGCGAGTTTGTCGATGTGTTCCTGCGTGTATCGCCGGCCCCATACGAGGTTGAAGATCGTTCTGTCTTCGTGAAGATCCTCGATTGTCAACGGCCGATTGAACACGTCTGTTGAGAACTCGTGCATGTCGTGTGCGTTCGGCAAGGAGTGGGACATCCAGACGCGGTTCTCCGTCCGCACCGCGAGCGGGAATGAGGCGATGAATTCGTCGATCGCAGCGAGCACCTCGGGCGTCCTGTTGGCACCGAATGCGGTCGCCACGCCGGCGTTGAAGTCCTCGATGACCGCTCGCCCGTTCTTTGCGATCGGATAGCCCGTGAGCTGGGCAAGCTCGTGGTTCGATTGGAGGAAATGGACCTGGTCGGGGAACCGGCACTTGTACCGAGCCGCCTCGATCATCACCTCGAAGGAGTGGTCGACATCGGTGGTCTGCATGTCTGCGTGTATCATCTCGTGGAGGATCACGTGTCGCGCCGCCACCCGGTCGAGCATTGCGTATTTCTGCAACTTGGCGAGGTTCCGCCGGTTTCCGTGGAGGTCCCCGGTCATGACGGCTTGTCCGTAGCCGGGCAGTCGAATCGTCGAGCCCTCTCGATGAGGGTCCTCATGATTCAGCGGTGCCGCCTCGCGGAGTATCGCGATGGCCTCATCCGCATTCGCCGGGAACACCGGAGAACTCATAGGCCTTCACCATCCTTCTCCTTGCGTGCGGCCGCTTCGTCCTCGACGATCTCTCGGATAAACCCGGAGAAATCGTAGGAATCGTCGGAATCCGGCACAGCATCGTCCTCGGGAGGTGGTGGCGCGTCGCCGGGATCCCGAATGGCGGTCGACAAGTCGTGGCCCGCTTTTCTTCGCTTCGTCAGGACGTGGTGAAGCATCTCCAGACGGCTGATGACTTCCTTCATGTCTCGCGGTCGGCGGGACGGCTCGTGGGCGCACGATTGCATGACCAGTTTGGACAACGCCGTGGGAATCTCCGGATTGAGTTCCTGAGGCGTCGGCACGCGCTTCGGCATGTCGGCCTTCTCGCTTCGCTTCCCTTGCTTCGTGATCATCGTGGGATAGGCCGTGCCAGTCAGTGCCCAGTAGAGCGTCGCCCCCAGGTTGAACACGTCGGTTTGCTTCGTGAGGTGACGTCGTTCGACCTGTTCCGGGGCAATGTAGTCCGGAGTCCCCTGGATTCTCGGCTTCCGAAAGCCGATCTGGCAGCTCTGACCGTAGTCGATGATCTTCACGATCGAATCCGCAGTCACGAGGATGTTGTTCGGCTTGATATCGGTGTGGAGCAGTTGATCCTCGTGCATGGCGTTGAGGCCTTCGGCGACCATGAGGAACAGCTCTACCGTCGCGTCAATCCTGTCGGGACGGTGTTTATCGAGACTGACCCCGTCCACGAACTCCATGACCACCTGAACCTCCGAGAGCCGCAGCACTGTGCGTATTCGCTTAAGCTCGTAGGCTTTTCGCAGATAGGCATGGTTCAGGCGGCTGGAGACCTCGTACTCTCTGATGGCCTGGTCGAGAAAGCGGCAGTCTTCGTGCTTTTCGCGGATGACCCGCTTGAGGGCGAAGACCTGCCCCGTCTCGGGCTTGACGACATGGTAGACCTGTGAGCGCGCACCTTCTCCCAGTTTCCGGATGATGTTGTATCCCGAGACAAGATCCGACACGGGCTGCGTGCACCCTTTCCATTCGCAAGTCGGGAGGTTCGGCCGCGTTTTGGCGGCGGGCGAACCGACCCCATGCTAAGCCCTTGCACAAGCTCATTTTAGAACAAGCCCAGGGTGCGGTCAACATCCGGTCGCCTCTGCTTCACTCGCCGCAGCGGTCAGGGTGTCATACTCGCGTCAACTCGACAGGCCTTTAGACATTCATGTCCTTCCAGCGTTTGGCGAGTTGGCCAAAGATCGCGAGCGCGATGGCCGCAACAACGCCAATACAGGCAAAGGGGAGCCAGACGTGGTACTGCGGAGTGTAGGTTTCCCAGAGAAGCCGCGTTGCCTCAAGGCCATCGATACCGAGCACTTCCTGCAGTTTCGCAAAGGCCTCCGTCCGGGAAACACCGGTTGCCGTTTCGAGGGTCGCGGCGGTGCCGTCCCACGATTTTCCCTCTGCGAATGGCGTGTGCTCCATCAGGTACTTCAGGGCCAGCGTTGCCTTCTCGCCGTAGGTGCCGTAAACCTCTCCGGCCATCTTCGAGCCGAAGCCTACGCCGATTCCGATCGGGATGTTCACGTAGCCCAGGTAGAGGCCCTTCTTGCCTGGAGGGGCGATCAGGCCGAGGTACTCGTTCTTCTTTGGGCCGGTCAGCATCTCACCCAGTGAAAAGCAGAAGATGCCCAGGAGCAGAATCCAGCCGCTACCTGTCAGGCCGGCGATAAGGACGCCGGCGGTCGCCACGATCATGCCGAAGAACATCGTCGAGAGCGTCCGCATCTTGCGTACCATCCAGGAGACCGGCACCATCAGAATGACGATCAGCACTGCATTGAGGGAGATCAGGATCTGTTGTGGCACGCGGACCAAGCCTCGATCCCCAATCTCTGTCCAGGAATCGAAGGGCATGTGCGCAGCGACGCTTGAGCTATCCACCCAATCTTCGATGAAGTTAGGCTGCAGGTCCCAGAGTTGGTACATCATCAGCCAGAAACAGGACATGATGAGCAGCCATGTGATCAGGCGTGCCTCGAAGATGTTGGAAAGCGTTCGCCGCAGGACCTGGATGGGGCTCTGCGTTTTCGATGCCCCGGATGGGACATCCTTGAAGGTGAACAACATCAGGTAGTTCATCGCGGTACAGCCGGCGCAGAAGAGGAACATCAGCTTCCAACCGTCCTCGCTGTGCGGCTGCCCGAGCAGAAGTGGCGAGATGAAGTGTCCGATCGCCGACCCGACGTTGACAATCCAGTAGAAGATGCCCCAGCCGAGTGAAGAGTTCCCTTTTGATAACTGATGTGCGATCGTGCCTTGCAGACTTGGCTTGAAGAACGCCGTGCCGATTGCGAGGGTGATAATCCCTGCGAAGAAGCCGTAGTAGGAGTGGCAGAAGGCCATGAGCAGGTAGCCGATGATGTTCATCGTGACGGAGAAGGCCAGCGTCTTCTTGTAGCCGTAGCGGTCGGCGTAGCCACCCGTAAACATGGGCAGGAAGGACTGGAAGATCGCCCACCACATGTAGATCGTGCCCTTTGTCTGCTGAGGCAGGTGCAGTCCTCCCGGCTCTCCGGCTTGGCAGATGTAGATGGGCGCAATGGGCCGCAGGACGTAATAGGCGAGGCGCTCCCACATCTCGATCACGTTGCAGAGCCAGTAGGTGCGTGTGAGTCGGTCTCGCGGGGGCGGAGATTCCGGAGTGCTTGCACCGCTCGGGGCGTTCAAGGGCTGGGTACTCATGGGCAACAGGACTCCTACACACGAGGCGGTGTGGAGTGCCGATCGAGCAGCGGGGGCGTCCGCGGCATATCCCGCGGAGACGGGTTGCTCGTTCCGGCTCAGCACGCCGCCAGTTGAGTTCTCGTCGTTCAAACTCGCCGGGGCCGAGTCGTCGCCGAGGATTCTACCATCTGCCGCCCAGAATGTGGCCCGAAAGAGCCAGATTCGCGGCCCAATGACGCGATCATCCTCAACGACGATCCCCACAGTTTGCGAACTACGCGCCAACCGCGTAAAAACCACGGCTTGGACCTGACTGAGGACACGACACAGGGAGCGAGGTCGATGGAAAATACGCAACGAAAAGCATCATTCGTTAGCCAGATGCGCAGCCTGCCGTCCAACTTTTGGTACGCCTGCTTCATGGAAATCCTGGAGAGGCTGGCGTTCTACGGTTCCCGGGCTGTCGCGCCGCTCTACCTCGTGGCGTCATCCGGTCAAAACGGACTGGGTCTGACGTATACCGAGAAGGGCACCATCTACGGTGTCTGGGCGCTGATCCAATGCCTGCTGCCGATGGTGACGGGGGGGTACACGGATCGGTACGGCTACCGCAAGAGCCTCGCCGTGGCGTTCATCATCAATGTTCTGGGCTACAGTTGCATGGCCGAGTCCAAGCCGATTGCGGACTACCTTGCGGGACACGGTTGGGAAGGTGCAGGCTTCTGGGTGTTCCTGTTGGCGGCCAGCCTCGTCGGCACGGGTACGGCGATCTTCAAGCCGCCTGCGCACGGTACCATCGCCAAGTCCACGACGGAGGAGACCTCCTCGATGGGCTGGGGCGTCTTCTACTGGGTGGTGAACATCGGCGGCGGCCTCGCGCCGATGTTGGCTGCGCAATTCCGCGGTGATACGGATTGGGACGTCGTTTTCTGGGGGGCCGCCTTCGTCACTGCGAGTATCTTCCTGCCGGCCTTTCTGCTGTACAAGGAACCCGAGAAGGTAGCCCCGGTGGAGGGTGAAGAGCAGCCCAAGGGGGTGGTGGGCGTATTCGTGCATTCGATTGTGACGATCTTCAAGGACACGCGTCTGATGGTGTTCATGGGGATTTTCGCCTGCTTCTGGCTGATGTTCATGCAGCTTTGGGACTTGCTGCCGAACTTTGTGGACGAGTGGGTGGATTCTTCGGATGTTGCCCCATATTTCGGACGGGTCGGGGGGTGGCTCGGCTTGGACTGGGTGTTGGGTTCCGGTCAGGTCAAGCCGGAGATGATCATCAACCTCGACTCGATCGCGATCATCGCACTGGTGATCCCGATCTCCTGGTTGATCGGCAAGATCAGCAAGATCGCGGCGATGATCATCGGCATGTTGATCTCGCTGGTGGGATTCGTCGGCACCGGGGCGACCAGCATTGGCTGGTTCTGTTGCCTGATGGTGTTCGTCTTCGCGATCGGCGAGATGGCGTGCAGTCCGACGTTCAGCGCGTACATCGGGTT
>JBDRKQ010000133.1:0-10418 GCA_043813895.1 Planctomycetota bacterium | reverse complement strand
CCGATCGGTCCCGATCCCGGACCACCTCCCGATATCGTTTGGGAGAACATGAACAACGGCTACGGCGTGACGCAGTTCTATCATGGTGATAGCGCCCGGGATGCAGACATGTTTGTCGGAGGCGCACAAGACAACGGTACGAGCCGCGCGCTCTCCACCGGCGATCCCGACAGTTGGAGGATGCTCTATGGCGGCGACGGAGGCTACGTCGCGATTGATCCGACCAACAGCCAACGGCTGTTCATCGAGATAAACGGCTTCCCGAGGATCTTCCTGTCAAACGACGGCGGCGAAACGTTCGCCGAAGCCACGAACGGAATCACCGACACCGATGGTGTCTTCATAACCCCGCTCGCCATGGACCAGTCGAACCCCGATATCCTCTGGACAGGTGGGACTCGCCCCTGGCGCACCACCAATGGCGCGACATCGTGGGCAGTCGCCGGGCCCGACCTTGCCGGTCCCGACCAGATTTCCGCGATCGCCATCGCCCCGTCTGACAGCAACGTGGTCTACCTCGGCTTCACAAACGGCTACATCGCCCGGACAACCAACGCCCTCGACCCATCGCCTGCGTGGTCAGTCTTCGTCAACGGGCTATGGGGCGCGTGGGTCAGCAGCGTCGCGGTTGATCCTGATGACCCGAACACCGCCTATTGCACGTACTCGAACTACGATGTCCCCCACGTCCTCCGGTCAGTGAACGGTGGCACCAACTGGAGTTCGATCGATGGCATCGAGCTCACCGGCATACCCGACATTCCCGCCCATTGGATCGCCGTGCGCCCCTGTGATTCCCAGCAACTCTATGTCGGCACCGAACTCGGCGTCTTTGCTTCCGACGACGGCGGATCGACTTGGCAGCCTGTCAACACCGGCCTAGCCCACACGGTCGTCGAGACCCTCGACTTCAAGGACGACTACACGCTGGTCGCCTTCACACACGGCCGAGGCGCATACATCGCCAGCCTCCTCGGCTGCGGATGCGCACCAGGTGACGTCAACGGTGACACCCTGTTTGATATCGCAGACATCGGGCCGTTCATCGGCGTCTTGCTCCATCCGACCGGCGCAACTCCACGCGAGTTCTGCGCCGCCGACATCAATGCCGACTCTGGCGTGGACGGCCTGGATCTCCAAGCATTCATGGCTGCTCTACTGCCATAGATCTTTCTCCAGGGCCGTGCCGTCCCGGCGGTGGCTTCACCGGCGAGACGCCGGCGCCACTGATCCGAGCCCCAAGCGCCAGCGCGGGGTCTTCGTGGACAGACCGTGGGTTTGTCGGACCTGCTCGCTTGCGCTTGTGGCTCGGATAGACATCCGACACGGGCGTCAGCCGCCACGCTCTCTCGAAAACTGCTCTACACAGCCTCACTCACGACGTGCCGATGTTTTCCCGATGCATCAGGGTGGATCCGGTCGGTCAGGCTGATGCTAACTTCTATCTCCTCACCGATTCGGCGCTTCAGGGATTCGCATACCCGCTGACGGCTTGCCGGGCCGAATTCGCCACGGGGCACGACGGACACATCGAGGTCGAGGCTTCGCTGCTGGACGATCTTGAACTCTCCAACCGTTGGTTCGTCTCGCAGCACGTAGATGACCGACAGCGCGTGTGCGAACCCACCCGCCGCGGTGCGGAGCATGTCGGTCCGCCGCCCTTCGATGATTTCGAGCGAATCAAGTCTTCGTCCGCAAGGGCATTGCCCTGACGCCTGCCGCGCGACATCGCCCGTTCGGTAGCGGATGAACGGCATGCCGAATGCGTCGAGATGTGTGATTGTGATCTCGCCGGGCGTTCCGGGCGACACGGGGCGGCCGTCGGCGTCGAGCAGTTCGACGATGAGGCTCTCCATCGTGATGTGATAGGCGCCGGCGGGGCATTGATGCGCGATGAAACCGGCCTCGCGGGAGCCGTAGCCGTCCACGACCGGCACGGCGGCGAACTCTTCGATAATCGCCCTGTCGGCCTGATGGAACAGCTCGCCCGTGACGAAGACGGCCTTGAGCGACCGATTGCGCACGGGCCGACCGCAGTCGGCGGCGTGGCGGACAAGGCGGGCGATACTGCTGGGGTAGCCGAAGATATGCACGGGGTCGAACCGATGGATCGTGTCGATGTACCGCGACATTCTCGCGGGCGTCATCTTGAAGGCGTTCAGGAGGCGATGGTTCGTGAGGATGTCACGGACGTGCCTGATGTGATCCCGTGCCGCGTGTTCGAGGGGCGAGCCCCAAAGGTACAGCTCGCGCTGACCGACGTTGATGCCGAACCATCGGCGGGTCCGTGCCCTGGCGGCCTGGTCCGCGGCTTGCCTCGTGCGGTCCACCTTGAATGCCAGGGGCTCGCCTGTCGAGCCGCCGGTGGTCAGGTCGCAGAGGCCGCCCTTGATCTCATGGTCAATCATGAGGTGCGTGTGTTCCGCGATGTCGGACTTGGTGAGTGTGGGCAATTGGGACAGCTTGTCGAGCGTGACACGATCGACGTCGATGCCGGCGTCATCGATCCGTTTCCCGTAATAGGGGCAATGTTCGTGGGCGTAGCGGAGCAGCCGGCGCAGTTTCGCCTGCTGAAGTTCGCGGAGGCGCTCGGCGGGCCACCACTGCGAATCCTCAAGCCGATGAAGGTAGCGCAGAGAATCGCGTTGCAGGGCCCATTCGTGTAGCGGCAGCAGGACGCGTCTGACGATCACGGGGTGCATGTCATCCTCCGGGAGGTCACCGCTTCGGGGGTGTGGATGCCGTCACTACCGGCGGGACGCCGATGCTCCCCCGCCCCGTGCCCGAATCGCCGGCACCAGGCGTCCAACATGACGAGCTTCCAGAGCGTTGCGCCGCATCGCGCGCGACCGGAGCCGTGCAGTCGCCATGTTTGCCGGATCGCTTCCGGCGAAATCCACTCATGCAGGGGGGCGTCGGCTTGGAGCAGCGTGTCGAAGAACCGTTCTCGAAGCGGCCCGGCGAACCAATCGTCAAGCGGGACGTCGAATCCGGATTTCGTCCGTCGTGCGGGGCGTTCGCCAACGTGTTTCTGGACGGCTCTTCGTAGCGGGTACTTGCCGGCCGCGCCGCGGATTCGATGGCGAGGCGGGATCGACCACGCGTATTCAATGAACCGGTGATCCAGCATCGGTGAGCGTACTTCCAGTGCGTGCGCCATGCTGGCCCGATCCACCTTTGTGAGGATGCCGTCCGCGAGGCCGAGCCGGATGTCAACGTATTGGCACTTCGAGAGGTGATCGGGCGCGTCGCACTTTGCGTACAGCGCGCGGACGTGGTCCAGCGGGTCGTATGATCCGATCATACGCGCGAGATCGGGGCTTAACATGGCCGCCGCCTGCTCGGGATCGAGCGTCGAGATCGAAAGGCCATGCGCGGTGGCGGCGTCCAGGGAGAGGTTGCGGATCGTCGCACGGCCTCTCAGGCCCCGCGGGAGCCAGGGCTGATTGGGCCAGATCGACGCCAGCGGCGGCAGCAACCGGCGGCGCAGCGCTCGCGGCACGATTCGACGGCATGATTCCTCGTACCGGTCGAAGCGATAGCGGCGGTAACCGGCCATCACTTCGTCGCCGCCGTCGCCGGAGAGTGCGACCGTGACATGCTGTCGGGCAAGCTGAGAAAGGTAGTACGTCGGGATTGCGGAGGCGTCGGCGAACGGTTCGTCGAAATGCCAGCAGAGCGTGTCGATGATTTCCGTGGCATCGGGCCGGATCAGCGCGTCGTGGTGGTCCGATCCGAGCATCGCGGCGACTTCCCGGGCGGCGTCGCGTTCATCGAACTCGTGCTCATCGAAACCACAGGTCATCGTGACGATGTCGTCGCTCGCGATCTGCGACATGGCGGCGACGACGGCGGTGGAGTCGAGCCCTCCGCTGAGAAAAGCGCCGACGGGTACGTCAGCGACGAGCCGCGGGCGCGTGGCGGCCTTGAGGTGCTGCCACAGTCCATCGGCGGTTTCATCGATGGCAGCATCCGTCCCCCACCCCTGGAAGGGATGGGGCACCCGCGCACGTCGGCCACGGGGGGCCGACGCTACGTGATTTCGTCCGACGCGGGGGTCGGACGCTACTGGTTGCCCTTGGTGGTGGAGGTCCCAGTATTCCTGGATGGCCAGGCGCCCGTCGTGCAGCGTGAGGACACGCCCCGGGGAAAGCTTGTGGACGTTCTTGAGAATCGTCTTGGGCGACGGGATAAAGCTGTACGTGAGAAAGTCGAGGATGGCGGTCGGGTCGACCTCGACGCTCATGCCCGGCACGGCCAGCAGCGACTTCAGCTCCGAGGCAAAGACCAGGCGTCGGCCGTCGAAATGGTAGTAGAGCGGTTTGACGCCGAGTCGATCTCGAGCCAGCATCAGCATCCTGTTGGGTTCGTCCCACAGCGCGAAGGCGAACATGCCTTGTAGCGATTCGACGCACCGCGCCTCTTGTTCCTCGTAGAGATGGATGATGCACTCGGAATCCGAGGCGGTGCGGAAGGTGTGCCCCCGCGCGGCGAGGTGGTCCCGAAGCTCTATGAAGTTGTATATCTCGCCGTTGACGACGGCCCAGATTGTTTGATTTTCGTTGGTCAGCGGTTGATGGCCGGTTTCGGGGTCGATCACGGTGAGCCGGCGGTGTCCCATGCTGAGGCAGTCGGTCCGGTATTCGCCCGAATCGTCCGGACCGCGGTGGACCAGCCTGTCGAGCATTAGCCCCAGCGCGGCGGATTCCCGCTGCCTCAACGGCTCGTGACTGGCGATGCCGGCGATACCACACATTGGATACTCTCTCGCAACTCGTTTTCGAGGGCCGAATTGCGTGCTCGCGGCCCCCGGTGTTTATCGGCACTCCTCCTTGCACCGGCCAGAGGGCCGAGAATGGATTCTCGGGCCAGCGAGAACTGGCCAGAGGCCGAGAAGGGATTCTCGGCCCAGCGAGGCACGGAACGCGCCCACGGCATGGGAGAAGCCTGGCTGCGAACTGGGTATAATCGGAGGGATAAAGGTGCATCACATGGCGAGGGGAAAAACGAACAGGGGCTGGGCGGTTGGGTCGGCTGCGCGCGCGACCGTCCTGGCGTTCGCGCTGGCCGGGTTTGTGGGCTGCTGCACGTGGGAGACGGATCTCATCTCGCTGCCTGGGGGCGTTCTGTTGCGTATCGAGAACCGGACCGGCTTGCCGCTGGAGGCGGAGGCAAGCTATGTGAGCGCGGAGCAATCGGTGCGGCTGACGACGCGGACGCTCGACGCTTCGGGTCCTGAAGCAGTCGAGACGATTCTGGCGACCGAAGCGACCGTTGTGAATGTTAAGGTCCGAGTCGGGGAGGGTGTCGGCCCCCCGGCGCGCGTGTCCCCGGGCGATGTCTTGCGGGAGGAGACCTATCTGGAGGGGATCGACTATGTCGCCGGCGACGAGATCGTGTTGATCGTCACGTTGCCGGACGCACCCGTTCCAGACCCGATCGTGGATTGCAACGAAAACGGCGTTTCCGACTCTCTCGATATCGCCGAAGGCACGAGCACCGACTGCGATGAGGACGGGCAGCCCGATGAATGCCAGTCCCTGGAGGACGTCGACGGCAACGGCGTTCCCGACGTTTGCGAGTTCTGGTGCGACCTGAATGAGGATGGGGTCGTCGATTCGGCGGACGTGCTGCTGTTCGTCGCCGTTTTGCTCGACACACCCGAGGTGTACGGCGGCGATCCGACCGGGCCTTCGGGCTCAGGGACGGGGTCCGGGCAGGATTATGAAGATGGCCTACTCATCCGTGCCGACTTCAATGGCGACGGGCGAGTCAACGGCGACGACACCCAGGGCTTCCTGGAGTGCGTTCTGGAGGGCGGGCCATAGGCGCCGCCCCGTGCCTTGGGTCGGCAGCTACGGTGGGAGCGACGGCGTCCATCAGGCCTGTGCCCACTTCCGCAACATCCAAGACAGGCCTGAACAACGAGGGATAGAGCACGTCCGGGAATACACCACATTTAGCCTCTCTCACTCCCGCACTGCGTTCGGTTCTCGTTCGACCCCGCTGGACTGCCTGCTCGACTTCTGCATGCTTTGTGCCGATATTGATTCCGGGATGGCGTCTGGCTATCATGAAGTGGCAAGGGGTAACGCATGTCGCTTGAAGCAGAACTTGCTTTCTTCAAGGCCCACAGGCTGGAGTGGCTGGCAGACCATGAGGGTCGCTTCGCGCTCATCAAGGGTACGGAGTTCCTGTTCTTCGATTCCGATGAGGAAGCCTACCGGGCCGGCATCGAGAGGTGGGGCGACACGGCCATGCTGATCAAACGGGTGTTGTCCGAGGATATCGTTGAGGATTCGCCGGCTTTGCTCTATGGTCTGCTGAATGCCCCAGTCTGACATTCCCAGACTTCCTCTCTCTTACGGCAAACTCGTCGGCGGCAAGGCCGTTCCGCCGCCTGTTGGTCTCCAGGTAGGCGGTCCAACTGTCCAAGTGAAGATCGGTCTGCACGCCCAAACGGTGAAGGCGCGCCGCGCCAGTGGTGATTCCGTTCCTGCGCCGATCATCGGCAATGCCATGATCGACAGTGGCGCTACGGTCACAGCAATTGACGCGGATGTTGCGAAGAGGCTGGGGCTCAAGCCTTCCGGAACAGTGGAAGCCGTTGGGATCGGAGGCAAGACCATCGGAATTACCGTCGCCTGTTCGGTCGACATTAAGGGCCTAGTGCTCGATCTTCCACGCGCGCCCGGTCACGACCTATCCAAGTACTGTCCTGGACTGATCGCCCTGATCGGTCGCGACATACTGCGACATATGGTCTTCCATTATGATGGTCCAAAGGGGACCGTCTACTTGGAGATCCCGGACCTTGCGAAACCCGCGCCACGTGGCGCCCCCAAGAAACCCAAGAAGAAGCCCAAGAGGCGGAAGCGGAAATAGCCCCTCGCGATATAGGTTCGGGCCGCATCGCCCGTGGGCGAGACCAGAAGCCAACAGCTAAGAGCCAACACCAGTGAACGCCGAAGCTCAAAGACCTGCCGTTTTCCTCGATCGTGACAAGACGCTGATCGAGGATCCCGGGTACATCGACCATCCCGACTTGGTTCGGCTCATCGACGGCGTGCCGGATGCGTTGATCCGCCTTCGAAACCTCGGCTACACGCTCGTCGTCGTCTCGAACCAGTCCGGCATTGCTCGGGGGTTGCTGACGGAAGACGACCTCGCCGCCATTCACGATCGCCTTCGCAGTCTTCTTCGAGACCGGGGGGCGGATGTAGACGCGATCTATTACTGTCCGTACCTCGACGGGCCGCAGGCGGTGCGGGAAGAGTATCGCCGTGACAGCGCGATGCGAAAACCGAAACCGGGTATGTTGCTCCGTGCGGCCGAGGAGATGAACCTCGATCTCGAGCGGTCCTGGATGGTGGGCGATTCGCTGACGGATGTCGAGGCCGGTCGGGCGGCGGGCTGCCGGGCTGTGTTGGTTGGCAACCGCGCGGGCGAAGATCGATCCAGCGCGGAGTGCGTGGCGGAGAACATCGAGCAGGCCGCAGAGTATATCCACAAGCAGACGATTACATCGGCTCCGCAGGCCGCCGAGGCGGAGCGTCCGACTGAGCCCGAGGCTGAAGATCCAGCGATGACCGCCGGGGTAGGATTCTCGGCAGAACCCGTCCTGGCAGGGGACGATTCGTCTTCAGAGTCTGCGCCTGTATCGGGGCGAACGCCCGTCGAGTCGGCCTCGCCGTCTCCCTGTGCGCGCAAACGCGCCGCCTGCGCATCTGCTTCGGCGCCTTCCCCAGTGCGGCAACAAGACCTCGGTGCGCCAAAACGCCGAGTAACCGCCCGGACGGGATCACCACGCAATGACGGCGATTCAACGAATGACGAAGTGCTCTCCCAAATCCTCGACGAACTCCGCATGATGCGGCGCGAACGCCAATACGAGGACTTCTCCATCGGCAAGCTCGCCGGGGCCATTACTCAGGCCTTCGCGTTCTGTGCGATCGGGTGGGGGCTCTACGTTTGGATTGATGCCGGCCTCGGCGCAGCCACACCGGCGACAATCTGGTTGCTCGCCGGGATCGCCTTCCAACTCTTGGCTCTGACTTGTTTCGCCTCGGCGCACAAGAAATGACCTGTCCGCATACCACGGACAGGTCATTTGGCTAACACATCTTCCCGCAGCGCGGTGCTTCGTTGGGAATTCGCTGTAGCGGCCGACGCCCCTGTCGGCCGTTGCGTAGGAACAACACACACGGTTGATCCGCCAAACGGCATGCCTGGCAAGCCGGCCAAGCGGCGAGATCGATCATGTTATTCCCGCGCAATGCCCTATTGGTTGGGCAACCGCTGGACGATCGGCGGATTGATTTCTCCGACCATCTCGCCATTCTCGATCAGGAGTGTTCGTGCCCGCATGATTGAGCCCTCGAGTTGCCGCACCTCGGGGTCTGACGGGCTCTTTCCGTTCTTGAGCAACTGAGCCCGCTGCTCGATCATCTCTTCCATTCGGATCCTGATCGTGGCGTAGATCATGTCTTCCGCATTCTTCTTTCGCTCCTCCATCTTCTCCGTATCTTCGGTCTTCACGACCGGGTCCGGCTTCAGCTCGAGAGGTCGCTTGTTGGGCTCTGCGGTTTTCTGGGCTGTCGGAGGTTGTTGGTGCACTTTCGGCGCCCCCGCCGCCTGGTTGACTTTCGCGCGCGTGCAGGGCGTTTTTGCCTGCTTCGAGCAGGGTGTCTTGCAAGTCGTCTTGCAGGCGGCCTTGTCGTCCTTTGCCTTGACATCCTTCTCGCCATTCTCCGCACAACCGATCAGGCCGAAGGCCAGGAAGGCTGTGGCAAGAGTGAGCACGCAGGCTCGAACCAGGCTTGGCATCATCATCTTGTTCATCATCCATCTCCATCAATTCAAGTCGATTGCAGATCGTCAGCACTACTTCTTCACATCTTGGGAGGCCGGCACGCCCGCATCACTGCCGTCTGTGACAGCCTGAGATGCCGCCGGCTCGTCAGCGGCTTCGGTGGAGGGCGGCGTCACTTCGCCGTCCTCGGCGCCAAGCTTCTTTCCCGTGCTCTTCCAGTCGGTTTCGGTCGGTCGTGTCACGACTACCTTCGTGGCGACGAGCTTCTGTGCATCCCCTTCGCCTTCACGATAGCCGAAGACGACGACCTTGTCGCCGGGCTTGATATTCTCGATTGACTCGTCCCGCCCGTTAATGATCACGACGGTGTCCTCGCGGAGCGTTCCGCTGATGATATCTTCTTTCCCGCGCTTGTTCACGACCCGCATGGAAACGTCGTTGTTTGCCAGATCGATCTTGTCCGCGATGCCTTCCAGCTTGCGGATCTTCTGTTTCTTGTCGCCGCGGTCCGAACAACCGCCCGAGACGGCGGCGACGGCAACCAGCACAAGCACCGTTGAAAGGACTCGATTACTCATAGACGGCTTCCTCTCCTCTGCCCTCCCGGAAGGCCGACCCGGCCTTTGCCGCACTGCGGTTTTCCGCTGGATTGGGCATCGCCCGGAGCCAAGATTCCGTACATTCGCGCGGCGGCGGACCATCGAATTCGCCAGCCGGTCACGGTGTCCGGTCGGGCGATAATCTAGCCGTGGGGGCCGGCAAAAGCAAACTGCCCGCTGGTGGAGGCTTCATCCACCCTCCAATCCACGCCGCGTACACGCTACAGAGGCTCCTTGTCGCATCGGCGATGTTGTTCGGACGGCTTGATTCCCATTCTCGGCGTACATATGTTGTGTGCTGGATATGACCTCAGATCCCGACAAGCCGCCGACCGTGCCGGCATGTGAGCGGCGACCGGCACCGGAACAACGCCGGGCTTGGCGTTTCGCGCTACTTGTCGTCGTTCTACTGCTCGTTCCCACGAGCGCCCTCCTGGCGAGGCTGGTCTGGCTACCCTTTTACTTCGGACTCCTCTTTTTCCTCGTAGCAGGGCTGTTGGCGGGGGCCCTGTCCTATCGCATCGCACGGGCCGCCAGGCCAATCTCGTTGCAGTCGCTTCTCGGCGGCCTTCTCTTCGTCGCGATGGTCAGCATCGCCGTGATGGTGACGTGGGAGTACCACCACGTCGCCGCCACGGTCGGTGATCTGCCGAAGTTCCCGGATGCCCGCAACAAGGCCGTACGGGCGGGCCGGTCGGCGGGCGAAGTGAGGCAGTCAGCGGCCCACGCCTTCAAGGCCGCGTTGGATGTGGATTACCCACCCGGCGGCGTGATCGGGTACGTCCGGTGGGCGGTCGGGGGCGGCGAGATGGAACTCGATGTGGAGGGGTGCAAAGACGTCGTGGGGATCAGCCACACCGGCCTCGGGTGGTTGATTCGGACTTTCCTTGGCTTCCTCCTCCTCACTGCGGGATTATGGGCCAGTTTCGAGTCACTCCGATCAGCCACACCGGTGAGTAATGTCCTCGCGCCTGGCGAGGAATATGAAGAAGACGAGTAAGCTCTCT